>JAZDIS010000077.1:0-17508 GCA_043804705.1 Pseudomonadota bacterium
ATATTCGAGGATGCCGTCTGCAGCGATATCTCCGGTGATGCCGGTGTTGATTTCTCCGCCGCCCAAGCCCAGTTCGTTAAGGATGGAATCATCGAGGGGGTGAGTGGGACTCGAGAGCCGAAAGGTAGAGGCCGAGGAAAAGGCGATGGTGCCGGTGTTGTGTGTGGCATCGGCTGCCTGGGTGACATTGGAGAGACCGGTGCGCGCTATTTCAGCAGCGCTCAGCCCTGCCACCACGATGGCAGTTTCGTCGCCGGGCAGGGCGTTGGAGAGGACGAGTGCGTCGGTAATGCCGCCGTTGGTGCCGGTGCCGGTGGTGGCCACTACTCCGGTTTGTTTGGTAACCGCGTTGATGGCGGTCATCACCTGTGTTGCCACGGCGCTGTCTGTTAGCCCCGAAGCATTAACGTTTACAGTCACGCCATTGATGTCGAAGCTCATTGCCGAAGTGCCCAGGGTATGGTCGGCTTTTACGCCGCTGGAGTACAGGGTGGTGAGAGCGGCGGTCACACCGGTGGAGCCGCTGGCGGCGTTGATGGTTTGTTTGGCATTATCCGCAATGACCATATTGAGACCATCGGTGACGGCACCGAGGGCAATGGCGCCCAGGGCAACGCCGTTGATGGCGAGATCGCCGGCTAGGATGCCGTTGTTTCTTGGGGTGGCGACGAGTTTGCTCGTCTCGGTGCCACTGGTCACTGCGGAAACTGCAGTAATGCTGGTGGGGTCCACGGTGGCGGAAACACCGGTCTGGCTGGTGGTGTTGTTGATGGCCGCTGCCTTGGCCATGGCCGAGATGTCTTGGTAGACGTCGGAGATGCCGTCGGCCGCGGTGGTGATAGCCACGCCGTTGATGTCAAGATCTCCGGAACCCAGGCGCGATCCGTAAAGCAGGATCCCGTCATTGGCGTTGTCGGCAAAGCCCTTGAGTCCGCCTCCCAGGCCGAGGAGGTCGAGGATGGTGTCGTTCGCCACGTTGGTGGTGATCTCAAAGGAGGAGGTGGACGAAAGAGAAATTGCGCCTGTATTGTTGCTGTTGCCAACCGCTTGGTTGATATTGCCAAGACCGGTTGTGGAGGCCCCGACCAACGTATATCCGGTGATAGTGATGTTTGATTCGTCTCCGGCCAGGGTGTTGTACAAAACCACGGAATCCGCTATCCCGCCGTTGGCGCCGGTGCCTCGCACCGCAGTGACTCCGGTACGATCACTGGTGCTGTTGACGGCAGCAACGGTGGCATTGGCGGCGTCGGTGGCGGTGAGGTTGTCGTCAATGCTCACGCTGACCGGCACCCCATTGAGGTAAAAGAAGGCGTCGGTGGTGCCTGGGGCACCAGGGACAGTTGCTGCCGCGCCTGCGTAGAGGGTGGTCAGCTTGGCGGTTACGCCCTCGGTGGCTTTATTATCGGAAAGGCCACTGATGGTTTTTTCCGTGGCGTTGAGGCCGGTGATGGTCATGGGAGAACCGTTGTCCGAGCGGAGGATGATTGCGTTGACCTCCCCGCCGTTGGTGCCGGTGCCTTTTGTTGCGGTGATCGTGGCGCTGGCGAGATTGATGGCCGAGACCATGGCGTCGGCCACGGTACTGGCGTTATCTCCCGCGCCGGTGGTCACATCGATCAGGTCGCCATTGAGGTAAAAGGCCACCCGAGAGGCAGCGATCGTGCCGGTTGCGGCCACACCCGCGTAAGGCGAGGCAATGGTGTCTGTGACCCCGGTCTGGGAGAGGACTGCCTGATTGTTGATGGCGCTGGCGGCGTTGAAGGCGCCGTCCATGTTCAGGCCGTTGATCCCGAGATTGGTGAGGTCGATGGCCCCGGCAATATTTGCTACATCCACTCCGTTGATCAGCAGGCTGCCTGCGGCAATGTCGGCCGCCGCGCCAGTCGGGACCGTGCTGGTCAGCTGGGTTGTGCGGTTGTCGGGCATGCTGGAGCCATTAACAAAGTATCCGTCCCTGGCATCCCGGATAAAGGGAGTTGGTTCGATCTCGGTGTAGCCGGTGGTCCGAAAGCCGCCAAAGGTATACTTGCCGTTCACCGAGGTGTTGCCCAAGGTGATTGCCGACTCGAAAAGGTGCTGCACTTCTTCTGCGGCACTCAATCGGTTTTCCGGAGTTACGGAAGCATTGGCCAGTTGGATCGCCAGTACCTTGGCCCGGGAAGCGAGATCCTTCATCTGGGTGAGGGAATTTTCCGCGGCGGTGATGGTCTTGTCGCCGAATTTGAGATTGTCCTGATACGAGGTGATCTGGGTAAGGTTGCTCCTGAGTCCCAGGGCGGTCACCAGATTGACCGGATTGTCGGAGATGGTTGACATCTGCTTGCCCGAGGAAATCTGGTTGTTGATCCGGTTCATATCCGTGGTGATCTTGTTCAGATTCGCCAGGATATTGTAGTGGATGGACTGCATGGTGATCCGCATGGTTTTTCTCCTATCGTACCGAATCAAGCAGGGTCTGCAGCATCTCGTCCGACATGGTGATGAGGCGGGCGGCGGCGGTGTAGGCGTGCTGGTATTTGATCAGGCTCGCCATTTCTTCATCCAGGGAAACGCCGGAGACCGAATCGCGCATTTCGCTCAACTGGTCGTTGACCAGCACGCTGGAATCGTAGGTATGGCTGATGGTGCGTGTGGTGTTGGCAACCTGGCCGACTAGAATATTGTAAAAGCCATCCAGGGTGTTTTGGGCGCCCCCGGTGTAGGTAATATACTCATCGTGCTGGATGTCCGTGATCTTGAGGGAATTGGTGTTGTCTCCGCGAAATATTTGTCCCTGCGGTCCAACGGTGGCTGCGGCCAGATTGCTGAGATCGCCGGAAATTACGCTGTTCAGGCTGATGCTTGCCGCGCTGCTGCCGGATAAAAAGGTGTTGAGTCCGGCAACCTGCAGAAAATTCGAGGTGTCATTGGCAAAGGCGAACTGGTGGGTGGCATCCGGGGTGAGACGCAGGCTGCTGGCGTAGTTTGAGGCCGTCACCCAGCCGCTGCTGTTGGTGGCTTCGGCCACCGTTTTATTGATGATGCCGACAACGTCGTTCAAGCTGTAGGCGCGTTCCAGGGAAATGGTGACGGGCTGGGGCATGGCCAGTGAGCCGTCGTTGTTGTAGATCCAGATATCGAAGCTGCCGCTGGTGTCGAGGGTGTCGAAATAGTCGTAGCCGGGGAGCAGTGGACCCTGATGGCTGATTTCCGGGCCGAACTGAAAAGTCCCGTCGTTGGCCTGCGAATCGCCGGTCACTGCAGTAAGGCCAAGCTGGGCCAGGGTGTAGTCGTTTGCCCCTGCCGTGAGGGTGTAGTTTGCCGTGGCAAATAGGGTGATCGCCCCGGTGTTATGGGTTGCGTCGGCGGTGTAGGTGCCGGCGGTAAGCCCCATGGATGTTTCCAGCCCGGCCACCGAGGAGTCAAGACCGCTGATAACGATGTCTGATTCGTCACCCGCATTGGTGTTTTTGAAAATAATGCTGTTGAGGGCGCCGCCGTTGGCGCCGGTGCCGACTTCCGCCACGATGGTGACGGTGTTTGTCGTAGTGGCCAGGCTGTTATGGGTGGTGATGGCCGAATTGATGGCGGCGGCCAGGTTGGCGGCAAGGTCGGCGGCGGTGCTGTCGTCGGTGGGACCCGCACCGTCATTGTCAATTGTATAGGTGACCGTTACGCCGTTGATGTCCAGGGAGAGGGTTTCCCCGTCATTTGCCGGGGATGCCGCCATGGCGGTCACCGCCCCACCCGCCACCAGGGTGGTCAGCCGCGCCTCGACTCCGGCCTCCGCCGCGTTGATGGCGGTCACTCCATTGTCTGCCTTGGTCATGGCCAGGCCGTTCTGGTCGGCGCCCCCGATAATCTCCCCGACCTCCCGGGTGTTGATGGCGATTGTGCCCGCCGGGATAGTGGTGCTGTCGGTGATCGGGTCCACAATGCCGGTCAGCACGGCGACATTTTTCGCCTGCTCCGAGCCGGTCAGGGTGTCGCCGAACAGGGTGAGGCCGACCCCCTGGGAGTGCTGCTGGTTGATTTCGCGGATCAGGGAGTTGGCAAAGGCGTCCAGGCGGCCAAGAAAGTTGTCGGGGTCGCCTTCGGTCAGATTGCCCCGCACTTCGAGCCAGCCCCCGATCTTGCCGCCCAGTTCAGCTCCTCCGCCGATGGACCGGCGTGTTTCCTCGCCATTGGCGTCGGTGTTTACCCAGATGAGTTCGTTGTTTTCCCAGTCCACCTGCCAGGCTTCGTTGCTTGCCACCAGGGTGTGGCCGTCGGCCATGAGAACGGTGTAAGCGCCGTTTTTATCCTCGAAAAAAGAAACGTCAAGCAGTTTGGCAAGATCCCGGACCAGGGTATCCCTTTTGTCGCGCATGTCGTTTGCTTGGCCCGCCGCGGATTCCGCTCCGGAAATTTCCACATTGAGGCTGGCGATCTGGCTGACCATGGAGTTGACGTCACCGATGGCCGTGTCCAGGCTGACTCCGATATCGAATTTGGCCTGGGTTATTTCGCTGCTCATGGTGTGCAGCTGATCAATGATCAGCTGGGAAGACTGGATCACCGCCTGTCTGGTCGCGGATGTTTCCGGGTTGTCGGCCAGATCCTGCCAGCTGCTCCAGAACTGGTTCATCAGGTCGTTGATGGCAAGGCCCGGCGCTTCGTTGAACACGGATTCCACCAGGCGCATGGATTCCTGCTGCGCTTCCAGGCTGCCCAGCTTTGATTCCTGGCCGGCAAGCCGTTGGACCATGAACTGGTCGTAGTTTCTCAGGATGGATGTGCCCTTGACCCCGCCGCCCAGCATGCCCGCGCTGATGGGGGTTGCGTTGTGGGTTTCCAGTTGCAGCGATTGTCTGGTGTAGCCGGGGGTGTCGACGTTGGCGATATTGTGCGACGCCACCTGGATCGAAAGCTGGTGGGTGAGGAGCGCCTCCTTGGCAACACTCAGCACATGGGAGATGCCGGCCATGGCCTAGACCTCCCTGCTGATCAAGGAAGGCTGGCTCAACGAAGGCCTTTTGCTGAGGCCGGTGAGGCCGTACATGGGGCGGTCCGCTATCCCGCTGGTGATCAGGGAAATGGCGTCGTTAAGGTATGTTTTTACATCCGCGGCAAAGTGTCTGTTGATCTGGTTGCGGCTGAGGATTTCCTCCCGCAGCCGGGTCAGGTTTTTCCTGTATTGGCGGAGTTTTCCCCCTTCTTCCGGATTGAGCAGGGGAATGAGTGCGGAAAGTTTTGCCGTTTTCGCAGCTGCTTCCGGGAGGATTTCCCTGATCAGGCCGGCGAGCATGGAATCCAGGGCCTGGAGGCGGCTCAGCCTGTTTTCTTTCTTGCTGCTCAAGCGGAGAAGGGCCTGCATGTCCATGGCCACCAGGGCTTTTTGTTCTTCGCTCAAGATGGCGAGCATGTCCTGGGAAAGAAGGGTTTCCTGCTCCAGGGTTTCGAAAAATTTGGCGGGCAGGGAGCGCGGTCCTGTGGTTTCTGAGTGTTGCATGGTCTATTTCTCCTTAGCTCCGTGAACTCGGGGGGACATGGGCTTGCGAGAGTTGCCGGTAGAGCATGTCGCCAAAGCCGAGACTTTTGCTTCCGGCCATTTTCTGGGTCAGCTGGTCATCGTGGATGGATTGGAACATTTCCTCGCCATATCCGCCGTCAAGCAGGCCGCTCTTGGGAACGCTCTGGCGGGCCAGGGTCAGGATCTGCTTGAGCATCAACGCTTCAAACCCGGCGCAAGCCTCGCGGAGTTTCCCCTCCTTGAGCGTATCGGTAGAATTGCTGCTTCCCTTGAGTCCGGCTGTTGCTTCGCTGATAATATCCATATCGATCCAGTCTCCAGATCCTAATCCCGATAAACGGGGTAAGTGCGTTAACGAAATTATTTTCTGCCGGAAAATAATTTCTAACTCACTAAATGATTTCCAGTTCCGCCTGCAGGGCGCCCGCGGCCTTGATGGCCTGAAAGATGGCGATGAGTTCCCGGGGGGCTACTCCCACCGAGTTCAAGGCCCGGACCACCTCGCCCAGGGTTACGCCCGGTTGCAGAGTCACCACCTTCTGGCCGACCTTGACCGGGTCATTCGGGGAGTTGGCCGGAACGCCGGGTTGCGGCAGCTTGACTTGCAGGCTCAGGTTGCCGTGGGAAAGGGCGAACTGGTTGAGGGTGACATTGTCGCCCATGACCACCGTGCCGGTCCGTTCGTTGAGAACCACCCTGGCCCGCCGTTCCGGGTTGATTTCGATATTTTCCAGGGCCGCCAGCAGGGCGACCTCCTGAGCCCGGTATTTCTCCGGGACGGCTACATCCACTGAGGCGCCGTCCCTGGCGGTGGCGTAGGCCCCGCCCAGATAGGTGTCAATGGCGGTTTTCATCAGGGAGATGGTGGTGAAATCCGGTGCGGCCAGGCTGATGGTAACGCTCTCCTTGTTGGCAAAGCTCACCGGCACTTCCCGCTCCACCGAAGCGCCGTTTGTAATCCGGGCCACGGTCAGGTGATTCGTTTGCCGGGCAGACCCGCGGCCGTCGGAGCCGCCTCCTGTGCTGATGGGGCCTTGGGCCATGGCATAAATATTATTGTCCAACCCTTTGAGCGGGGTGACCAGCAGGGTGCCGCCCTGCAGGGAAGTGGCATCGCCCACCGAAGAAAGGGTCACGTCGATACTTTGTCCGACCTTGAAAAATGGGGGGAGGGTGGCAGTCACCATGACGCTGGCGATATTCCGGACCTTGGTGCTTTCCGGGTCCACCTTGACCCCGAGATTGTTGAGCATGTTGGAGAGTCCCTGACCGGTAAAGGCGGCCTTGTTGCCGTCGCCGGTGCCATTCAAGCCGACCACGATGCCGTAGCCGACCAGCTGGTTGTTTCGCACCCCTTTCACCGAGGCCAGATCCTTCAGGCGGACGGCATGGGCAAATCCGGCGTTCCAGAAAAGTCCGAGCAGCAGGGCGCCGGCAAAGAGCAGCGTGGTGCGCCGCATCGTCTGCGCAGGCTTGTTTGTGGGGTTTACGGTGGTCGTCTTCATGGAGCTGTCCTCGGCATGTATTCTGCGGAACCTGTATCTTGGTATATTAGCAAATAGTGTGCCGCTGGAAAGTGGTGCATTGTAATGTGCTATTTTTAAAGGAAATATTCTTTTTTTCATGATCTTGCCCTGGGAGTGGAAGGAATATTTTGCCTAGCTCTGCCGGGTCGTTTTCAAAATGGCCAGACGCTGTCCAAGGCCCTGGCCATCCAACCCGGCTGCTGCTTGTCGCCGATAACCCCCTGGCCGCTGTAGTCTATCCGGGCGTCTGCGACATGGGTCGAGAGGACGGAATTGTCCTGGGCGACATCCTGCGGGCGGATGATGCCGGAAAGAATGATGTGCTGGGTTTCGTTATTGACCTTCACCTCCTGGTAGCCGCGGATGCTCAGGTTGCCGTCGGTGGTTATGTCGATGACCCTGGCGGAGATGGTGGCGGTTACGGTGCTTTTCCGGTCGGTCTTGCCTTTGCCTTCAAAATCATTGGTCAGCCTGGCCTGAAGTTCGGTGAGCGAGGGGGAAAAGCGGCTGTTCTTGTCCGCCAGCCAGGTCTCCAGGCCGAACAGGCTGGAAACGCCGCCGCTGACCGTTGATTCGCGTTCGGTCTTGGTGTTGGCCTCCTTGTTGGCCTTGGAGGTTTCCACGATGCGGACCAGGACGATATCGCCGACCCGTTTCGCCCTGGAGTCCGCGTAGAGGTCAAGGCTGCTGCCGGCCGCATAGATTGTTCCCTCCGGCCTGGCTTGCGCACTCTTCGGCGGGGCCGGCAGAGTATAGCGCTCCGGGAGCTGCTGGGCCTGCTGACTGCCTGCGCCGGCGCAACCTGCAAGTCCTGCGAGCAGAAGGATGAGGCCGGTGGTATGGAGTGTGGGGCGCATATTCTTCTCCTTTGTATGGATGGATCTCTGTCTTTAGAACTCGGCTTCGACGACGCCGGGACCCAGAACCCGGGCCTGGATTTCGCGGCGGCTGGTGAGGTTCTTGACCCGGACCATTTCGCCTTTAGCCCCGGAATTTCTGGCTTCTCCCGGCGCGGTTATCTGGATTGCCTGCGATTTCGCCATGATGGTCACCTGCTCGCCCCGATTCACCAGGGGAGGGGCGTCAAGGGCCTGGGCATAGAGGATGGCCCCTGCCGGCAGCGAGGTTTTGAGCTTCTGCCCGACCGCCTGTTTCGGGTCTTGGATGAGCCCGCCATCCAGCATGGAGATATTTCGCCGCTTCGCGGTAATGTCCTCGTTGCCGAGGATGTCGTTCCGGTTCAACCGTTTTGTGGTGCTGACCACCGTGCCGAAAAGTTTCAGGTCGCCGCTCATCTTCACCTGTCCCTGCTCCTTCCCCTCTTGCAGGATGACGGCGCTGACATTTTTTTTGCCGGGGCGGAAGTCGTTCGGCCTCTGGGTGATCCGGTAGTCAAAAGCGCCGGCCGGCAAGGCCATGGCCAGCGGGCGGACGCTGAAATTGTCGATCTGGACGTCCTCCCTGGGCCAGGGGGAATCCTTGAGGACAACCTCGCTGAAGATATTCTTAAACGCGGCAAGATCCGGGGGCGCAATGCTGTCCGCCGCTTTGCCGGAAAGAGGAGAGGCAAGGCAGAACAGTACGGCAATCAGGAACAGGCGCGCCAGGTGCGGCACCATATTGTCATTCCTCCTAGCGGACCAGGGTGTTTGCCACTTCCAGCAGCTTGTCCGCGGTCTGCACCGACTTGGAGTTGACCTCGTAGGCCCGCTGGGTAATGATCATGTTGACCAGTTCCTCGGTGACATCCACGTTGGAGACCTCCATGAAGCGCTGCTGGAGAGTGCCCAGGCCCTCGCTGCCGGGGTTGGCTTCGACCGGGGCGCCGGAGGCCTCGGTTTCCAGAAAAAGATTGGCGCCGGTGCTGCGCAGGCCGCCGGGATTGATGAAGCTGTGCAGGGTGATCTGGGTCGTGGCGAGCACCTGCTGCTGGGCATCCTTGGCGGTGAGCAGTCCATTGCTGTTGATGCCGATGGAGGTTGTCCCCTGGGGCACGGTGAATTCAGGCTGCAACCGGTCGCCGTTTTGAGTGACCACATTGCCGTCGGCATCAAGACTGAAGGCGCCGGCCCGGGTAAAATAATCCTGGCCGTCGCGGACCACCTTGAAGAAACCGCTGCCCTCAATGGCCCAATCCAGATCGTTGCCCGTTTCGGTGAGGCTGCCTTGGCTGAAGATCTTCTGCACCGAAGTAGGGCGGACGCCGAGGCCGACCTGGATGCCGGAAGGGACCCGGTTGCCGTCGGCGGTTTCCGTGCCCATGGCCCTGATTTCCTGGTAGTAGAGATCCTCGAACTGGGCCCGGCTTTTTTTGAAGCCGGCGGTGTTGACGTTGGCCAGGTTGTTGGCGATGGTGTCCAGCTGCAACTGCTGGCCGGTCATGCCGGTGCGTCCTGAGAACAATGAGCGGATCATGCTGGTCCCCTTGTGCTAGATGTTTAGGAGCGGTTACGGCTTTTTGCGCCGTAAACTTTTGTTTGTTGCGACGGCTGGCTTATCCTGCCAGGCTGCCGACCTTGCGGACGGCAAGGTCGTCCAGGTCGTCCACGGCCCGGATCATCTTCTGCTGCCCTTCGTAGGCGCGGTACAAGTCGATCATTTCCGTCATTTCCGTGACGGTGTTGACGTTTGATTTTTCCAGATGCCCTTGCAGGAGCTGAAAATTAGGAGCCTCTTCCGCCGCGGCCCCATCTTCAAGACGGAAAAGGTTCTCTCCTTCTTTTTTCAAGGCCTGCAGTTCAGCGGAGACTACAGCCAGGCGGTTGCTCTGGACGCCATCGACAAAAATGCGGCCGTCGCCGGCCACATCGACCTTGTTGCCGGTGATGGTGACGGGGCCGCCTTCGCCGAGTACGGGGTAGCCATTGGCCGTGACCAGCAGACCTTCACTGTTGCGCTGGAAGTTTCCCGCCCTGGTATAGCGGATGCCTGCCGGGGTCTGGACCTGGAAAAAACCATCCCCGGAAATGGCCAGATCCAGGGGGGCGTCAGTTTTTTGAACAACTCCCTGCTGGTGGACCGTGTTGATACGCAAACCCTTGCCGACCCGCTGGCGGCTCCGGTTGGCCTGGTAGAGCATCTCGTCAAAGGTGACGGTTTCCTTCTTGAATCCTGGGGTATCAACGTTTGCCAGGTTGTTTGTCACCTGGTTGAGCCGCTGCTCCTGGTTGAGCAGGGTTTCAACGCTTTCCAGCAATCCGAGCCTGTTGTGGATGAACATGGCATACCTCTCGTGTGTTTGTGTACCCTGTTGTTGCAAGAGGCGTGCCGGGGGTGTTGTGGGGCTGGAGGTGTGGGGCGGGTGTTGTGGTAAAGCTAGTGAATACAATTAGATGTGCGGTTAAGTGTGGTCGGGCTGGCCGGAGAGGTGTGCGTCAAAAAAATGGATGCTTGCGCGGGAGGGCCGGTATATTTTTCCTAGCGGTGTTGGGCTGGGTGTAAGGGGTTGTTATGAGGGGGTCATCTTGCTGTTGGCCCGGTAGATGAAGGCGAGGATTTCCGCTACCACCAGGTAGGTTTCCGGGGGAATGTCGGCATTGAGGTTCAGCTTGGCCAGAACCTCGACCAGGTCGGCATCCTCTTGAATGGGGATGCCATGCTCCTTGGCCAGGGCGATGATTTTTTCCGCCAGCTCCCCCGTGCCCTTGGCGACCATCTTGGGCGCGGCATCCCGGCTTGTGTCGTAGCGGAGGGCGACAGCCTTTTTTTTTGTTGGGGTATCTGGCATTATGGGCGTTTCTGGTAACTGGTTGAATGTGTGCCTGGTCAAGAGGCCATTGCCTGCAATTATACCCCACAACAAGCGGAGCGGATGAAAAAAATGCAATTCGGACAAACCTTGCAGTCTGGAAAGCTGGTTGCGCGGTACAAGCGGTTTCTCGCCGATGTGGCCATGGAGGATGGCCGTCTGCTCACCGTGCATTGCCCGAATTCCGGGAGCATGTCGGGCTGCAAGGAGCCCGGCAGCCCGGTGCTCGTCTCCCTGGCGGACAACCCCAAGCGCAAGTATGCCCATACTCTGGAGATGGTGCGGGTCGGCGAAACCTGGGTGGGGATCAACACCGCCCGGACCAACGGGCTGGTCGCAGAGGCCATCAAGTCCGGGGTGGTGGCGGAGCTGGCCGGAATCGAGACGATCCGGCCCGAGGTCAAGGTCTCGCCGGAAAGCCGTCTTGATTTTTTGCTCACCCGTGGGGAGGAGAAGATCTATCTGGAGGTGAAGAACTGCAGCCTGGCCCTGGGCCGGGCGGCCATGTTCCCCGATGCCGTTACCGTGCGGGGCGCGAAGCACCTGGCCGAGCTGTTGACCCTGCGCCAAACCGGCTGCCGGGCCGTGGTTTTTTTCTGCGTCCAGCGGGAGGATGTGGATTATTTCTCCCCCGCCGGGCATATCGATCCGGGCTATGCCCAGGCCCTGCGGGAGGTGGCGGCCCAGGGGGTGGAGGTGTTGGCCTATTGCGCGGTCTTGAGTGCGGAGGCAATTGTCATTACCAGGCAGTTGCCGGTGCGTCTGGGTTTGTGAGCTGATTTTAGGGCCAAGAGTGATTGCTGTTAAATTTCAGCCATGGTTTTCGGCTAGAGTGGGCTTGTTCATTTCTTTGCTTGCCCAAGAAACGAACCAAAGAAATGGCACCCCGCCACTTGTCCCGCCGGGGGCGGGATGCCCTGCGCTCCTCGATGCTGCCGGGGCTTTGCAAACTCGGCTTCGCCTCAAACAGTGCAAATCCCTTTTCGGCAGCCTCTCCGGTGTTCGGCGGCGTGACAATGGGGGAAAAAACTGGCGCTGCTTTTCTCAGCTTGCTTCGCCGCCTCCCTTGCAATAGAGTGGGCACAGAAAATGGCCGCCTGATGCGGCCAGGAGATATATATGATGCAGGAAAAATCAAAAGCCGTGGTGTTACTCAGCGGCGGGCTCGATTCGGCTACGGTCCTGGCCATGGCCATGGCCGAGGGCTACGAGTGCTGTTGCCTCAGTTTTGCCTACGGCCAGCGCCAGCAGGTGGAGTTGGAACGGGCCAAGGCCAATGTCGCCCGGCAGGGGATCGCCAAGCATCTCATCCTCCGTCTGGACCTCGACGCCATCGGCGGCTCGGCCCTGACCACGGATACCGCAGTGCCCAAGGGCCGCAGCCAGGCGGAGATGGACGGCTCCATCCCTATCACCTATGTGCCGGGCCGCAATACGATTTTTCTCTCCTATGCCATGGCCTGGGCCGAGGTGCTGGGCGCGGGAGATGTGTTTCTTGGGGTTAATGTCATGGACTACAGCGGCTATCCCGACTGCCGCCCGGAATTTCTCGAAGCCTTTGAGCGGGTGGCCAACCTGGCCACCAGGGCCGGGGTGGAAGGGGAAACCAGGTTCCGGGTCCACGCCCCGCTCCTCAGGCTGACCAAGAAGGAGATCATCGAAAAGGGGTTCGAACTCGGGGTGGATTACGGCCTGACCCACAGCTGCTACGACCCGGACGCGAAGGGGAGGGCCTGCGGGAGTTGCGACAGCTGCCTGTTGCGGCTCAAGGGGTTTGCCGAGGCCGGGCGGGTTGATCCGGTGGAGTATCAGTGATAGCGGGGTGAGAAAAAGGAATGCTTTATCCACTCTGCGTATGGAGAAGTTGACTCCAGTTTATACGTAAGTTATCATAGGTTATCAAATTTTAGTAACCGATGAATATTTTGGTATAATCCATGGATCCTAGACGTAACCCCTATGCCCCTGGCGCTGGAACTCCTCCTCCTGAACTGGCGGGACGTGACGACATCATCGAACGGGCCGCGGTGGCGCTTTACCGCATCGGCGCCGGCCGGGCGGCGCGGAGCGTTGTCCTGTACGGTCTGCGCGGGGTCGGTAAAACCGTACTCCTGCAACGGATCCGCCTTGCCGCCGAGACTGAAAATTTTGTGCCGGTGGTTATTGAGGCCCCGGAGGAACGCTCGTTGCCCGCTATCCTCGGTCCGGCCCTCAGGGCTGCCCTCATCCGGATGAGCAGAGGTGAGGCGGCCAAATCCGCCCTGCGCAAGGCGCTTGGTGCGTTGGCCGGTTTTGCCCGCGTTGCTAAACTCAAATACGGTGATGTGGAGTTCAACGTCGATTTCAACCCCGAGCCCGGGGTGGCTGATAGCGGCGATCTTGAAACCGACATCACTGATCTTCTGGTCTGTGTCGGAGAGACGGCCGCCGAGCGCAAAACCGTGGTGGTGCTGTTCATCGACGAATTGCAATACATCCCGGAGGCACAGCTCGCCGCCCTGATTACCGCCCTGCACCGTGCCAGCCAAAAACAGCTGCCCATTACCCTGGTAGCCGCCGGCTTGCCTCAGTTGCTTGGGCATATGGGCCGAGCCAAGTCGTATGCCGAACGCTTGTTTGAATTCATCCCCATCGGCCCGCTGGAAAACGATGCCGCCCGACAGGCCCTGTGCGTCCCTGCCCGGCAGGAGGAGGTGACTTTTAGCGAAGAGGCCGTTGCCGAAATTCTACGCCGCACCGAAGGCTATCCGTATTTCATCCAGGAGTGGGGGAAACATGCCTGGAGTGTGGCAGCGGTCTCGCCCATCACCATCGACGATGTCTTGCGAGCCAGCGAGGTTGCCGTGGCGGAACTGGATGCAAGTTTCTTCCGGGTCCGTTTTGACCGGCTGACCCCAGCGGAAAAAAGGTATATCCGGGCCATGGCCGAATTGGGGGCAGGCCCGCACCGTTCCGGCGATATTGCCGACCTCCTGGGTAAAAAAAATTCTGCTGTCGCCCCTGTCCGCGCCCGTCTCATCGTCAAGGGCATGGTGTACAGCCCGTCACACGGCGATACCGCCTTCACCGTTCCCTTGTTTGACGGCTTCATGAAACGGATCATGCCCTCAATATCATAAAAACATGGACAATGAAGCGAAGGACTATTGTCGGCCGGGTCGATCCGGCGGGATATCAGTGATGCGGGTGTGCAGGGATGGCATGAGGGCGTCTCTTTGTCGCCCCGAAACGGTCTTGGTTCTATTGAGTTATACACGGTTATACCGTCGTCGTGCTATAACCGGCGTCGCGCCATGCCGAGATTTGAGCCTTGATGATGACTACCGCACAAGAAAAACCCTGGAGATGATGCATGTCTTTTTTGGATAAACAACTGGGCGGCCTGTTCATGGTCGGCCTGCCAGGCACCGAGCTGGACGATTCCACCCGCGACCTTATTAATAGCTACGGGATCAACAATTTCATCCTGTTCAAGCGAAACGCCGAGAACCCGGAACAGATCCGTGCCCTCTGCCTCGGCCTTGTCGAGGCCTGCCGCGATGCCGGGTTGGGCGCGCCGCTGATCTCCATAGATCAGGAGGGCGGCACCGTGGCCCGGCTCAAAGCGCCCCATTTCACCGAGTTTCCCGATGCCAGGGTGTTGGCGGAGAGCGGGGGGGCGGAGGAGCTGCTGGTCGATTATGCCCGCACCTGCGCCAAAGAGTTGCTGGCGGTGGGGATCAACATGAACCTGGCCCCGGTGCTGGATGTGAGCCCGGCTGGGCTGGGGTTGTTCATGGAAAGGCGGAGTCTGGGCGGGACCCCGGAGCAGGTGGCCCGCTTGGGTGCGCTGGTGATTGCGACCATGCAGGAGAACGGCTTGGCTGCCTGCGCCAAGCATTTTCCGGGCTTGGGCGGCGCAACCCTGGACCCCCACGAGGTACTGCCCGTGGTGGACCGCTCGCTTGCGGAGCTGCGCGGCTGCGATCTGGTGCCGTTTGCTGCCGCGATCCGGGCGGGAGTGGCCGGGGTGATGACCTCCCACACCGTGTACCCGCAGCTCGATTCCGAACAGCCCGCCACTCTGTCGCCGAGGATTCTGGGGGGAGTGCTCCGGGAGGAGCTGGGCTACGATGGGATGGTGGTTACCGATGATCTGGAGATGGGGGCTATTGAGAATGAAGGCACTGTGGCGGATGCGGCGCTTACCTCATTTTTGGCCGGGGCGGATATGCTGTTGATCTGCCATGAGCATGCGAAGATTATTGCGGCGTATGAATTGTTGCGTAAGGCTGTGGGGGGGGAGGTTTCTGAGGAGCGGGTGCGGAGGTCGCTGGAGAGGATTGGTGCGGTGCGGAGGCGGTTTGCCGGGGATTGAGGCCGGGATTGCGTATATTTCTGGCTGGCTTGATTTTCGGGACGGTAATTAGCTCCGTAAAATAGCTATGTTAGTAGGTGAAAAAAAGGGCTTGGAATGCTTAGAGATAAGCAAGTACTATAAGTACTTGACAAGCACTATGGGGGTGCTGTAGTCTGATTATAGCTATACACCTATAAAGGAGGGCAGGCTATGGTCAGTATCGAAATCGACGAAGACATTTTTAACCACCTAAAATCATTTGCAGAACCTTTCATCGATACGCCTAATACCGTTTTGAGGCGGCTTCTTTTTTCAGAAAAACAGCCTTACCGTGAAGCAAGTGCTGAGATGAGTACTTCTGCCGCATTAACGAAAGGCCTTGGGGCATCAAGTGAAGGGTTTGTGAGTTCTTTTCTGCAAGATCGATACGGCGAGAAATTTCGGACAAAAACACCATTTCGCACAATGTTCGAATCTGAAAATCACCTTATCTATTTTCAAAATTTCAACAAGTCTGGAACCACTAATTTATGGTACAGGCTCAGTGAAAGTTCTTTAAAAGTGCTCAGAAAGACAACAAAAATAGCGGTAGTTTGTTTTACAAATCCCTCCGAGGGTATAATCATCGCAATACCGATGAAGGATATTGATGAGCAACTTGTAAGAACTTCCTGGCAAAAGGACTTTTTGGAAGTCAATATTGATCCGACGAATTTGCGTTGGCGAGAGTTAGATTGGAGCCTTCAGCAGTATCTTGCAAAAAGCAAGTCTGGGGAGGAGAAAAAATGAACAAGTGTACGATAGCCGATCTGAGAAAGATGCCATTCGACAAGCATATCAAGCCATATAGCTTTCATGTTGGCGGAATTGAAACAAAGGTGGACAACTGGAACCACCTATGTCTCGTATTCGTACAGTGGCTGAATCAAAATGGGTTTTTAACTATTGAGAAATTGCCAGTGCCGAATCATGCGGGACGCGGAAAGTACTTCATTAACATCAAGCCGCAACATAAGATTAGAGAGATGGATGGCTATTGGCAAAACGTCGGACCCTACTACATTGATACAAAATACAATGCTGATGCCCACATCAAAAATATACTCTCGACCTTGCGGCATGTGGGTGTTGCAAGCCCTCAATTCCAAATCTCCTTTCATGCCGACTAGCAGCTTCTGAAAGGGAAACACGAAAATGGGGACGGATTGATTTTTTCTCCGAATCCAAAAACAAAAAATCTTGAAGTCGAGTAGGCCGGTTTTCCCTTATGTGAGAATGATCAGCATTGTTGCTATCCCTGCGCCTGTCCCCGGTCGGGAACAATAGCAAGTTTGAGCCCGAGCCCATGGATGATGTTGTGGAAGGTGCGCAGTTCCGGGTTTCCTTTTCTGGACAGGGTGCGGTAGAGATTTTCCCGTTTGATGTGCGCCCGTTCGGCAACGGCGGTCATGCCTCCCATGGCCTGAGCCACTCGGCGCATGGCCAGCAGGAGCGCGTCGCGGTCGTCTTCGTCGATGGCGGCGGTGAGGTACCCGGCGGCAAATTCAGGATCCTTGAGCAGTTCGTCCAGGTCTTTTTCGTAATCGGTCATGGGGTGCATTGCTGTCTCTCCTGGTGATCTTTCCAGTACGCCTTGGCGGTTTCTATGTCTCGTTCCTGCGTGCTCTTGTCTCCGCCGACCAATAACAGCACCACCTGATCGCCGTCATGGGCATAGTACACACGGTAGCCAGGACCGTGGGTGATGCGCAGCTCCATGACGCCGGAGCCAACGCCCTTGTGGTCTCCAAGATTGCCAACGGCAACCCGGTCAAGTCTGGCGGCGATGCGCTGCATGGCGGCCCGGTCGCGCAGGGAGAGAAACCATTCCCGGAAAGGCTTTTTCCCGTACGGATCGGTGTAGTAACTGAGCTGGCGCGGAATGGCTTGCATGTTTTGAGTGTATCATATACGATACGCTGCATCAACAGGAAAGATGACGCGCTTTGAAGACAAGAGTGTGGTCATGATCTTATTTATATAAACAGTGAGTGAACACATGGAACTCTCCCCTTTGCTCCAAGACCTTTCCCGGATGCCCATCATCCAGCGGCTCATGGTGGTGGCGATTTACGCCCTGCTGGCCAAGGCGGTGGATATCTTTGTCAACCGCATCCTCAAGCGGATGGCTGCCGCCTATACCACCACCGAACTCGATGACAAGGCCATCGGTATCCTCCATACCCCCATTGTGTTCAGTGTGTTCTTTTTCGGCATACTCCATGCCGTGACCATGCCGCCGGGCCTTGCCCCGCCTTGGGAGAGGTTCGTGCCTGCCCTGGCGCAGAGCATCGCTCTGATCGTCTGGACTCTTGCCGCCCTGCGCCTTTTTATGGTCTTGGGCGAGCATTATCTGGAATCC
>JAZDIS010000078.1:0-4577 GCA_043804705.1 Pseudomonadota bacterium
AGATCATCGGCGGCAACCGTTTTCTGCTCGCCTCCCTCATCAGAAGTGCGGGAGCGGCTTCCCGCGACCTCGGCCTGGTGATCGATGACTGCGCCCGAATTGTCGCCTCCCTGAAAGAGGCCTTGCACGGCCCCTCCCAAGGAGTGGTCACCACCGGCGGCATGGGGCCGGGCAACTACGATCTCTTGCCCCAGGCCTTTGCCAAGCTCGGAATTTCCCCTGAGTACACGGCGCTGGCGGTCCGCCCTGGCCGGTCAACCATGTTCGGTCTCTACAGGGGCAAACCGATTTTCGCCCTGCCCGGCCCACCGCCTGCGGTTTTCCTGCTCTTTCACGAGCTTGTCCTGCCCGCCTTACGCAGGATGCAGGGACAACAACGCCCCTTGCCCCCACTCCTGCGCGCCACCCTCACCACCCCTATCCTGCTGAAAAAAACAGGTTTGCTCAACCTGAAAGGCGCAGTGGTCCGCCTGAACGGCAAGACCCTCACCGCCAGGCCCGCCCGCAAAAATGAAGCGGCCAACGCCATCATCCATCTGCCGCCAAACCGGAAGCACCTGCTGGCCGGGGAAGACGTCTCTCTGCGCCTCTGCACCCCGGATTTTCTCTGAAATTGTCCCCGCCGCGCCCTCTTGATTTCTGCCCGGCGCCATGATACAACCCCCTCTGACAGAACTTTTAGAGACCATGCACCAGACTGAAGGGGATATCCATGCTTGAATTGCGTTTTATCAGGGAAAATCTGGATCTCGTCAAAGAAAAACTCGCCTTCCGGGGGGTCACCGATTCCCGCATCGACGATTTTGCCGCCATCGACCTTCGGCGCCGCACCCTGCTTTCCGAGGTGGAATCGCTGCGCAACAAACGCAAAACCGCTTCCCAGGAAATCGGCGAGCTGAAAAAGACGGGGGGGGACGCCGAAGGGGCCATGGCCGAAATGCGTCAGGTGGGAGACCGGATCAAGGCGATCGAAAACGATCTTATCGCTCTGGAGGAAGATCTCCAGAGCATCGTCCTGACCCTGCCCAACCTCTGCGACGATTCCGTACCCCGTGGCACCAGCGACACGGACAACCTGGAAATCAAGCGCTGGGGCGCCCCGCCGCAATTCGCCTTTGCGGCCAAGGCCCACCATGAGCTGGGTGAAACGGCAGGGGTCATCGATTTTGAGCGGGCGGCCAAGCTTTCCGGAGCCCGCTTTGCCGTGCTCAAGGGATTCGCCTCCCGCCTGGAGCGGGCGCTGATCAACTTCATGCTCGATCTCCACACCCAGAGGCACGGCTACACCGAGATCCTCCCCCCGTTTCTGGTCAATTCCCAGACCATGACCGCCACCGGCCAGTTGCCCAAATTCGAGGCGGATCTATTCCGCATCAAGGATTGGGACCTGTGGCTGATTCCCACCGCAGAGGTGCCGGTGACCAATCTGCATCGGGACGAAACCCTGGCCGAGCACGAACTCCCCATCAAGTACACGGCCTACACCCCCTGCTTCCGCTCCGAGGCCGGCGCCTATGGCCGGGACACCAGGGGGCTTATCCGCCAGCACCAGTTCGACAAGGTGGAGCTGGTAAAATTCACCACCCCGGAGACCTCCGGCGCCGAACTGGAAAGCCTGCTGGCCGACGCGGAAGAGGTGTTGCAGCTGCTGCAGCTGCCCTATCGGGTGGTACAGCTCTGCAGCGGGGATCTCGGATTTTCCGCCAACAAGACCTACGACATCGAGGTGTGGATGCCCGCCCAGAACACCTACCGGGAGATATCCTCATGCAGTAATTTCGGGGAATTTCAGGCCCGGCGGGGCGGGATCAGGTATCGGCCCAAGGGCCAGAACAAAAGCGCCCTGGTCCATACCTTAAACGGCAGCGGCCTTGCCGTGGGACGGACCTTGGCCGCCATTTTTGAAAATTACCAGCAGGCGGATGGCGGTATCGCCATTCCCAAGATCCTTGCGCCCTATTTTGAAAAAAGATTTTGATGGGGAAGAGGAGGTACGGACGGTTTATAACCGCCGCCTTGATGGACTTCACTTCAAGACATACCGGTTCTTGCCGCTCTGTTTGGCCTCGTACATATTCTGATCGGCCCGCTCCAACAGGCTCTGCCCGCTTTCCCCTGCACGGTATTGGGTTACGCCGATGCTCACTGTTTTCCGCACTGTTTCCCTGGGGGTCGGTTGAAAAATCTCCCCGGCAAAACGGGTTCTGATCCGCTCTGTCACCACGATCGCCTGTTCGCCGCTGGTCACCGGCAGGATAATGGTGAATTCTTCCCCACCGTACCTGCAGGGAACGTCATTGACCCGAAGCGACTCGGCGATCACCTGGCCCAGCCTGGCCAGAACCCGATCACCATCCGCATGCCCGTAGGTGTCATTATGGTGCTTGAAATTGTCGATATCCAGCAGCAGCAAGGAAAGCGGATGACCATGACGGTTCGCTCGCTCCACCTCAAGCTCTAGTTGCGTGTTGAAGTAGCGCTTGTTAAAAAGCCGGGTCAACTCATCAACCAGACTGAGCTCCTTGTAGCGGCGTTCGCTTTCAGCCAGGGCCTTCTCGGCCTTAACCCGCTCGGTGATATCGGTGATATGTTCGACAATCCCGATTAGATCCCCGGCCGGTCCCTTGAAAGGCGTGGAAATGATACTGTAATAGGCGGTCCCGTCCGGCCCTTCCTTTTCGATCTCGCTTTCAATGCGTTTTTCTCCTTTCCTGACCCGCTGCAAAGGACATTCCTCGGTCCTGCACAGGCACGAGTGAAAAATCTCATAGCACTTGTGGTCATGCACATTCTCCCGTTTCACCCCTGCCATCTTGAGAAATGAATCGTTGTAGCGCAAGAGATTGCAGTGCTTGTCCACCAGGATAATGCCCCCGGCAACGGTCTTGAAGATCTGGTTGATCTCGATGTAGGCCTGCTCCGTCTCCACGGCCATGGCATTGGCCCGGCCCAGAGCCTCTTCCAACTGGAGATTGTTATCTTCCAGATCTTCCTTGACTTTAGCCAGAGCCAGATCAGCCCCTTCCCGCTGCAGGCAATCCTGCACATGCTTGAAAGCAGCGGACAGCCAGATGTCGAGCACCTTCTTTTCAACGGGCTTGGCCATGAAATAGTTGACCCCGGCGGAAATGGCCGTAGCAATATCCGCCGGACTGTCTTTGCCGGAAATCATCAGGATGGTGAGGTATTTCCCCCGTTCGGAGGCGCGGAATATCCTGGAGAGCTCCAGGCCGTCCAAGTCCGGCAGCAGCCAGTCCATGAGAATAAGATGGGGGTGGGCCTCGGCAAAGGCAGCCTTGGCCGAGGCGGCGGTGGTGCAGACGACAACGGTGTAGCCCAAGCGTTCCACGATTCTTTGCAAAAGATCGCAGATGGCTTGGTCATCCTCGACAATCAGGGCAGTGAACCCTGTTTTTTCCGGCGTACACTCTGTCAAGACGGCTACTCCGCTTGATTTTCCGGCGATATATCCCGCCGGGGTCTTGCCCTGCCTCTTTATGGAGTATAGCAGCCTATCCGATTTGTTTCAAAAAATCTGCCGCCAAACTCATCTTTTTGCCAAAGCCAGTTCAATCAGACGGTCGAGCAGGTCCGGAAAGGGCAAACCATGGGCGGCCGCCGCTTGGGGCAGCAGGCTGGTCGGGGTCATCCCCGGGATGGTGTTGGTCTCAAGCACATAGATGCCATCTTCGGCGACAATCATGTCTGTCCGGCTGTATCCCTTGAGCTGCAAAGCCCGGTGCGCGGCCAGCGCGATCCCCTGAGCCCTGGCGGTTACCTCGGCCGGCAACTCCGCCGGACAAACCTCCCGGGAAGCACCTTTTTTGTACTTGGCATCGTAGTCAAAAAAGGCGTACTCTTCACCGGGGATGATCTCCACAATGGGCAGGGCGGTAAGCTCCCTGTTGCCAAGCACCCCGCCGGTGATCTCCCGGCCCCGCACGTATTGTTCAACCATGACCTCGCTGTCAAAGGTAAACGCCTTGCCCAGCCCCCGAACCAGTTCCTCCTCGCTCCGGGCCAGACTCATCCCCAGGCTGGAGCCCTGGCGGATGGGCTTGATGACCAGCGGCAAAGAAAGCCGCGCCAGCAGGCGGCGGGGATCTTCCTGGTCTTCCGGCTGCGCCATCTCCCAGGCGGCCACGGTGAGGCCTGCCTGCCGGTAGAGGATCTTGGCCAGATTCTTGTCCATGGCCAGGGCGGAGCCCAAGACCCCGGCCCCCTGATAGGGAATCCCCAGCAGATCGAGAAAACCCTGCATGGTGCCATCTTCACCCAGAGGCCCATGGAGCAGGATAAACGCCATGTCAATCTTCCCGGCATCCGCGGCCAGCTGGGCCAGATCCGTGGCCGGATCATAGCGGCGGACCTCATATTTTTCCCGGCTGAGCGCCTTTTCCACCTCTTTGGCCCCGGCCAGCGAAACCTCGCGCTCGCCGGATTTGCCCCCGGCGATGAGGGCAAGACGAATCTTCTTTTCCATAGCTTTTTTCCAAATAGTTGCGTACTGATTTAGGTGCTGTCACGAAACAACCTGTACGTATTGGCCCTTTCGTCGCCGCTAACACTGCTACGGC
>JAZDIS010000079.1:0-4432 GCA_043804705.1 Pseudomonadota bacterium
TCGTTTCCACAATCAACATCCTCCAGTTCCTCCATGGTTAAATTTCCATGGAGTCGTTAACACGGGAGGGGTCAATTTTCGACGCCGATTTCTCTCATAAAGGGGTCATTATTCCACGCCGATTAACAAGGAAATCCGAGCCGGGCGGGTCTGTCTCGAATTTTTCCTCATCCTGGCAAGGGCCATAGAATCCGGAGGCGCTGGTATTGATCAGGGTGAGGGGAGAATCGGCTTGGGCCGGAATGGCTTCGACGATGTTCCGGGTCGCAGCAATCCGGCTCTCCAGGATCATCTGTTTTGCCGCCGGAGTCCAACGGGTGAAGATGCTTGCGCCGGTAAGGTTGATGATTGCCTCATGTCCGGCCACCTCCTGCTGCCAGGGGCCGGTAATGAGCGGCGAACCGGGAACCGTACGGACTTGCCCGGAGAGCTCGCCGAGTTTGGCCGGGTTTCTGGCCAGGGCGGTTACCGCATGCCCTTCCCTGAGAAGTTTGCGGATAAGGGCCTGTCCGATAAAGCCGGTGCCGCCTGCGATGAAGACTTTCATGGAATCCTCCGGGTATGGCTTCAGCGTTTATCTTATTCCACTGTGGCACCGCTGTTCAGGATGAGCATCATTTTAGCCGCCCGGCTCATCTTCTTGATCCGGCCTTCCCGTTGGGTCGCTTTGGCCCTGGAGGCGACCTCCTCAGCATAGACCAGCTGCACCGGCCGCCGCCCCCTGGTGTATTTCGCCCCCTTGTCCGGGGCGTTGTGCTCTGCCACCCTGCGGGCCAGGTCTTTGGCGATCCCGCAATAGAGGCTGGCGTCCCGGCAGCGGACCAGATAGACAAACCAGACGGCCTGGGAACCCTCCATCAGCCGCCCGCCTTTTTTGCCTGGTAGCCAAGGCGGATAAGCTCCGCCAGCACCACCTCCCGGTGGTCGCCCTGCACCTCGATGATCCCGTTTTTCACGGTGCCGCCGCTGCCGCAGCGCTGCTTGAGCTGCTTGGCAAGGGCGGTCATTTCCGTCTCGGTCAAGGGCAGCCCGGTGATCAGGGTCACGCCGCTGCCCTTGCGGCCCTTGGTTTCCCGCGAGACCCGGACGATGCCGTCGCCCTTTACCTGAACCTTCTTTTGCCCACAGCTGCATTGGGCCACGGGCCTGGCGCAGTTCTGGCACATCTTGCCATGTTCCGTGGAGTAGACCAGGCCGGAACTGTTGGCTGATTTCTTGTGCATACCCATCATTCCACCATCTGTAACATTCCGTCAATGGTGGTGAGTCCGCCGAGCCAGAAGGCCGGATCGTCCAGATCGACGCCAAAGGGCTTGAGCAGCTCCGCCGGGGTATTGCTGCCCCCGGCGCGCAACAGGTCGAGATATTTGGGCACAAAGGCGGCCCCGTCTTCCTGATAGAGGTTGTACAGGGCCAGGACCAGCAGCTCGCCAAAGGCATAGGAATAGACATAGCCGGGGGTGCTCAGGAAATGGGGGATGTACGACCACCAGATGCCGTAATCCTCCCGCAGATTGACCGAGTCGGCGAACATGGCCCGCTGGGTGGTGAGCCAGTGGCGGGCCAATTGCTCCGGGGAGAGTTCGCCGCTTTCGCGCCGGGCGTTGTGCACCGCGTGCTCGAAGCGGTTCATGGAGACCTGGCGGAACACGGTGGCAAAGATGGATTCGAGCTTCTGGCAGATAAAGGCCCGCCGTTCCGCAGGAACGGTCAGGAGCTTGACCTGGGAGTTGAACAGGAGCAGCTCGGCAAACACCGAGGCGGTCTCGGCCAGGACCAGGGTGGTGGAGGAGTTGTAGTAGCCGTTTGCGGCGGCCAGGTACTGGTGCACCCCGTGCCCCAACTCGTGGGCCACCGTAGAGATGTCGCGCAGGCTGCCGGTGTAGTTCACCATCACATAGGGATGCACCTCGGGCACGCAGGGGTGGGCAAAGGCCCCGCCCCGTTTGCCTTCGAGAATCGGGGCGTGGATCCAATTTTTTTCAAAGAAGTGCCCGGCGATATCCCCCATCTCCGGGGCGAAGTCGTGGAAGGCGGTAAGGACCATCTCCTTGCAGGTATCCCAACCCACCAGGGCCGTGGGCAGGTGGGGCAGGGGGGCGTAGCGGTCATAGTCGCAGAGCTGATCCAGGCCGAGGATGCCCTTCTTGAGGCGGTAGTAGCGCTGGACCATGTCGTAGCGGCTGGTGACCGCCTCGACCAGCACCGAAACGGTCCGGTCCTCCAACTCGTTGTACAGGTTCATGGAGCTGACCCAGGAGTCGTACTTGCGGAGCCGGTCATCGATCATCTTCTCCGCCAGCAGGGTGTTGAAGATATGGGTCAAAACGTGGAGCTGGCTGGTGAGCCCGGCGGTGAGCTCATCGGCCGCCTGGGCACGCACTTCGCGCTCCGGGCTGTAGAGATCGGTCAAGACCTCCTCTTCGCTCCGTTGCCTTTCCCCGAATTTGAGATGGCCCATGACCTTTTCAAAGAGGTTGGTCCAGGAGGAGCGGCCCACCGGGGCCTTTTCGATGAGCAGGGTTTCCTCGGCCATGGACAAGAGATGCCTGGCATAGCGCCGCATGCTCGCAAGATAATGGCGGTAGCGGGCCAGGGTTGTATCGGCCAGCAGGGTGTTGGCAGCGGAGTCCTCCAGCTTGCTCCATTCCAGCTCAAAGAACACGGTCTCCCTGCCGATCCGGCTGCCCGCCTCCTTGATCTTTTGCAGGAAAGCACCGGCCGGGGCATTCTGGATCTGGGTGGTGAAGTTGAGAAAGGCAAAGGTGGCGATCTTGCCCATCAGGGTTTCCAGCGTTTCCAGGCGCACGACCAGGGAGAGAAGCTCATTAGCCGCAAGGCCTGCGACTTTGCCTGCGAATTGTTCCTTGAGGGCCTTGGCTTCCTGTTCGCACCAGGCGATGTCGGTTTCGACTTTCGGGTCATCAACGCCCTGGTAGAGATCGGTCAGTTGCCAGAGAATCTCGGTGGTGCCGAGCTGTTCGTTTAACGGGTTGGTCATGTTCTACGTTCCTTTTTCAGTTCTATGGCATCAGGGCATTTGTGCAAGCACCTCTTGCACAAATCATTTTTGCGGTTCACTTCCAGGGGGGCGGCGACGGCGTGTTTCAGGGAGTCCAGCATTCGTTGCGTGTCGGGTGAAGGGGCTTTTTTTGTATCGGATGCGTGGCTCATGGGGTGGCCTCCTTGACCAAGTGCTGATACAAATTGTAATCGAGAATATAGACCAAGTTACACTTCTCGCGGTTCGGTGAGCAGCTTTATGCCTTCAAGAATTTCGCTGAATCTTCGTTCCGATACCTTGCCGATTTTTTCAGCCAAGTCGCCTTTGTTGACCGAGTACATTTGAGAAATATTCACGACACTTTGCTTGGGAAGGTTGGCTTCCCCTTCATTCAGTAAAACATTGCCCGGCGCCTGAGCTCTTTTGATGTTTGAGGTAAGGGCGCAAACGACCACCGTATTGATTTTGCTCGCGTTAAACAAATTATTCTGGATAACGATATGAGGATGACGATAGCCTGGCTCAGACCCGGAGGGTTCGCCAAGATCAACCCAATAGATTGCACCTTGCTCGATTACCACGGCTCTTGCTCCATGATTTTGCCGTGTCTGGATTTCATGGATGCAGAAATTTTCCGTTCTTCCTTATCCGGGTGGTCGGCATATGCATCATTGAGTTGGGCAAGCAGGGTTTGATTTTCTTGTTTTTTTAAATAATCCTTCACCGCGAGGGTAAACAGCCGGCTGCGGGAAACATGCAGTTCGTTCGCAAGCTTGTTGACCTTGTCGAATAATTTTTCATCCAGGGAGATAGCTGTCTTGACTCCGGGCATAATTCACCTCATGCATTTATTGATTATATTATGCAATAAGTTTATACCGCTGTCAATACTTGCTGGGGGACCGAAAAAACGCACCGGGATTTTCCCGGCTGCTTGTGAGCCGAGAACGGGAGCGAGGAATCGAGACGTAGGCGTGCAGGATTTGAGCGCAATATCCGGGGAGATTGAGACTATCCGAGGTCACCCTGGCGTCACCTGATTTCTTAGGAGCGTCCCGCCCAAGGCCTCATCCTCGATTGACCTCGTTCTTGTAATTAGTTACATTATATCTCGATGGCCTGCAAAGTTGAATAAACGATCAAATCACAGAGGAGTTGGCGCCATGCACATCTCACTACCCCCAGAAATGAACAACTGGGTGGCCGCCCGGATAAAATCCGGGGCTTACACGTCTTCAAGCGAGGTGGTTCGTGACGGTTTGCGTACATTGCAGCGTCTTGAAGAACAGCGTTTGGCAATGGCCGCCGATCTGCGACATGTTAATCGGCGTGGAATAATGACCCCTTTATGAGAGAAATCGGCGTCGAAAATTGACCCCTCCCGTGTTAACGACTCCATGGAAATTTAACCATGGAGGACCTGGAGGA
>JAZDIS010000080.1:0-15142 GCA_043804705.1 Pseudomonadota bacterium
AAACCCTGTTGCCCCTGGACCAGAACTTCCAGGTCCTGATCCAGGGCTCGGGCAGCAAGGAGATTGAGACGGCCCTGGCCGGGCTGGCCGCAACGCCTAAAAATCAGGGGCGCATCTGCCTGCTGCGGGGTTACGACCAGCAGCTTGCCAACCGCATCTACGCGGCGGGCGATTTCTTTCTCATCCCCTCCCGCTACGAGCCCTGCGGCCTTACCGACTATATCGCCCAGCTCTACGGAAATCTGCCCATCGTCCATCACATCGGCGGCCTGGTCAAGGTGCAGGACGGGAAAACCGGTTTTTCCTATCCCGAGCACACATCCGCCGCCCTGACGGACGCCATGCGAACCGCCTTGCAGACCTTCCGCCGCAATCCCGAAAAAATCAAGGCCATGCAGCAGGCCGCGGTCAAGACGATCCACGACACCTACACCTGGGATAAAGTGTTGGCCCATTATTTATCGCTTTATCGCGAGGCGCTTTCGCAGGTACAATAACAAACCACAGAAAGGTAACTATCCAGCTTGGAGCCGGAAAGTGAAAAACCCCACGAAACGTAACTGTTCAACAGCGCCTCTTCACTGCTGCCGCAGATGCGCGACAGAGGCCGGAGCGCTCTATACAAGTGACATGCGAACAGGCCGCTAACAGAGCAGATGCACTGCTGCCGAACAGTTACACAGAAAGGAGACTGGCATGACGATACGAATAGGCATCAACGGTTTTGGCCGCATCGGCCGCAACATTTTTCGGGCCATTGACAAAGACCCCCTCTTTGCCGAGATCGAGGTCGTTGCCATCAATGACCTGACCAACAATGCCACCCTGGCCCATCTGCTCAAGTACGACTCGATCATGGGCGTGTATGATAAAAGCGTGACAGCCAGCGAGGATGGCTTGGTCGTAAACGGTCGCCAGGTCAAGATCTTCAACCACCGCAATCCCGCCGACATTCCCTGGGGCGAACTGGGGGTCGAGTACGTGGTCGAATCCACCGGCCTCTTCACCGATGGGGATAAAGCGGCCCTGCACCTTGAAGCCGGCGCCAAAAAGGTGGTGATCTCCGCCCCGGCCAAAGGCAAGGTCAAGACCATCGTCATGGGGGTCAACGAGGACGAATACAACCCCACGGAAGACCATATTATCTCCAACGCCTCCTGCACCACCAACTGCCTGGCACCCATGGTCAAGGTCATTCTCGACCGCTTCGGCATCAAAACCGGCCTGATGACCACGGTCCACTCCTACACCAACGACCAGTGCATCCTGGATTTCCCGCACAGCGACCTGCGGAGGGCCAGGGCTGCCGCGCTCTCCATGATCCCCACCAAAACCGGGGCCGCGGCCGCGGTCTCCCTGGTGATCCCCGAGCTGAAAGGCAAGTTCGACGGCCTGGCGGTGCGGGTGCCCACCCCCAACGTCTCCTTGGTGGATGCGGTCATGGAGGTGGAACGGCCGACCACGGTGCCGGAAGTGAATCAGGCCCTCAAAGAGGCGGCCAACCGCTTTCTGGGCTATTCCGAGGAACCCCTGGTGTCCATCGACTACCAGGGCAACCCGCACTCCTCGGTGGTGGACGCCATGTCCACCAAGGTAATCGGCACCTCGGTCAAGGTGCTGGCCTGGTACGACAACGAATGGGGCTACTCCAACCGGGTGCTGGATTTGATTTTGATGATGGAGAGCCAGAAACCGTTGTGAGCAAGGAACAAGGCGAAAGGTTCGAGGTTCTTTAAGGCACGGGATAGGTCGGGCCGGGCATTCTGGGTATGATGCTCGGCCCGACCTGCCAACTACCAACTTCGCCGGCGTTTGGACCAGCAAACATGAAAAACGATATGATCACCAAAGATAAAATTACGGCACGGACGATATCATATCAATTGATTGGCTATGGAATTTTGCTCTTTCTCATCACCGGCGATGAACTGTTTGATTTTCCGCACAATATCTTTGGCGCCCCGGCAACACCGATCAACTGGACCGAGACGGTTATTGAGGGAACATATATTCTTCTCTTGTGCGCTTTCACTATCTATTTGTCTTTGCGTTATTTAAAACGGATTAAATTTCTTGAGGGCTTCCTGCCTATTTGTTCTTTTTGCAAAAAGATCCGGAAAGGAGAGGAATGGACTTCGCTTGAAAAATACATGAGCGATCACTCCGAAGCTCTTTTCTCCCATGGCCTGTGCCCTGAGTGCGCGGAGAAACATTATGGTAAATATCTCCATCCGAAAGAATAAATCTCTCCCCGTTTTCATGGGGTTCGTGATAGTCTTTTGCTGCCCATCGTGCACTGTTGCAAAGGAGTTTTAAAAGGAATTTTAAATGGATAATTTCGACCATCTGGAAAAATCATTATGGATGCGGCTGTGGCAGCCTTTTTTTAATATGTCCATCTATGGAAAATTTGCCCTGGTCCTGGCAAGTTTTCTTTGCGGTTATCTTTTTCTGGGGCTGCACACTTATCTCTTTCTTGATACCATCAGAAGCCAGCTCCGCCATCTCCCCGTGGACCAGGAACTCCTTGCCGTGACCATGAGAACGATTGATGCCCATATCATTCAAGGTGCCGGGCTAGTGACCCTGATCATGATGGCGCTGAGTCTTACCAGCTTTCTCTGCATCCGGATTCTGGTCTCTTTTCTCGATCAAATGATCTGTACCTTGCAGTCTCTCAGAAAGGTAGAGGATACCAGCCGGATTACCGAACGAAGCTCGCTGATCCCGGTTATTTCCAATGATAAGATAGGAACCGTTGCCTCCCTGGTGAATGGGGTAACCTCCGATATCCGCAATATCTCTTTGTTCCGGCGCACCATCGAGGCAGACGAAACCATCGAAGATGTGTATAAGCGGCTGGCCTCTGTGTTCAAGGACCGGCTGGGTCTCAAGACCTTTGTCATCTGGGAAACAAGGGCGAAGGACGAGAGTATTGACGCGGTTTATACCTGGCCCAAGGACTTGGAGGCAGAGAGCTGTGTGATGACTAGCGCGAATCTCTGCCGGGCCAAAAGGACGGGAGAGGTTGTCTCATCCAGTGGCAATCCGGAGATCTGCCCGATTTTTCCCCTGGGGGATATCATGACCCACAGCTGTGTGCCCATGGTGGTCAGCGGCCAGGTTCTTGGCGTGGTCCAGTTCCTTTCCCTCTATGTGGACTGTCCGGAGCGGGAAAACGCCTTGCGTTTCAATCTCCATCGGGCTGGCCAGTATTTGAAAGAGGCCTTGCCGGTCCTCCACTCCAAGCGTCTTGCCGGCAATCTCCAAGAAATGGCGACCAGGGATGCCTTAACCGGGCTTGCCAACCGTCGCTTCCTTGAAAACAATATTAATCATCTTATCGCCAGCCTGAAACGAAGGAAGAGCCAGCTGGGCATTCTGATGTGTGATTTAGACTTTTTCAAGAAGGTAAACGATGAATATGGCCATGACGTGGGGGATCAAGTCCTGAAAAGCCTGGCCGTAATCCTGCAAAATACCGTGCGGAGTTCGGACATCATTATTCGCTATGGTGGTGAAGAGTTTTTGATTCTTCTCACCGACTGTGAAGAAAACATGGTCGGAGATATTGCCGAGAAGATCCGTCATGCCGTGGAAAAACAGATATTCCCCCTGGATAATGGTTCTCTCCGCAAGACCATCAGTGTCGGCACCAGTCTCTTCCCGAAAGATACGGAGGCGTTCTGGGAGAGTATCAAGTTTGCGGATATTGCCCTCTATAGAGCGAAAGAGACCGGGCGTAACAGGGTTGTCAATTTTGAAAAATCCATGTGGGATTCAAAAGAATATTAGGGGCTGGGGTAAGAATTGCCATGACCACCGAACACACCCCGCCGGAACTGGAATCTGACGCGCTCAAGGCCAATCTCCTTGAAACCGCGGTGGATTCGGTGACCATCGATGATACGCTGCTTCCGCTCCTTGATATCGTCAACAATTACAGGGGGATAAGCAAAAACATCGAGGCCCTGCTGTACGAGATCAGCCATCCGTTCCGCAACTGGAAGATGATTCTGCCCCGGCTCCGCTCCTTTGTCCTTAAGAATATCGACCATTATTTCCGGCATGAGCAGGGGCCGGAGGCATTCGGCCTCTTCTGCCGTATTTTTCTGGGAGCGGTGGAGGATGCCCGCAAGAACGAACCGCTGCTGGCCACGGCCATGGAAAGCCTCTTGGCCTACTTGGACAAGCAGACCTCCCTGCTCGCCACCGACAACCTGTTGCGCTACCAGACCGCCCTGGCCGAATGTTTCGACCGGCTCCACGATCTGGATGACGAGATCCTGCTCTTCCTGGTCCAGGGCCACCATCCCCTGGGCAAGATCCTGACCCGGCTGCACGAGCTCTGTCTTGCGGCTCCGGGCTGCAACTGTGAGCCCGGAGCCGCCCGGCTCCTGCAACGGGTCCTGGCCCTCAACTACCGGTACTGGCTGGACGAGGAAGACCCCTTCACCTGGTTCAGCGAGCAATGCGGGGACCTTTGCATGGGCTGGCGCTCCGGCTCCCTGTTCAACGCCATCTCCCACCAGAGGCTGGACGAGCATCTGGCCGCCGTCAGCCGGATTGATCCGGCCACCCCTGGCGCTTTGGGCGCGATGCTTGCCCTGCCCAACCACATGGACATCGTCCGGCTCTACAAACAGGCGCCGGACCGGCTCGGGGAGGAGATCGCCGGCGAAGACCTGGCCGTGGACCGCTTTGCCGAGAACCGCAAGCTGCTCTTCCTCTTCCGGATCATGGATACTGCGGGGTTGGGGCTGATCCACGAGGAAACCCTGCGCGAGATCAACCGGGGGCTGGTTCAACTCATCCGCCAGCAGACCTTTGAGGAGATCGAGCGCTTCCTGCTCACCACCCTCCAGCTCCTGAAGGCCAATGTCAAAAAATATCCGCATACCTCGCTGCAATGCATCCAGGTTCTAGGGTCCGAGGTTTTCCAGCGCGGCAACAGCCGGTTGGTGGAAACCTTCCTCTTTGAAACGGTGCGCTTCGGCTTTCAGTACGCCAATTTTCAGGGCCTCAACGACGACTGGCAGCCCATTACCAATCCGGCCCATCTGGACAACATCCGGGTCTGGCTCAGCCTGATCATGCAGGAGCCCAAATGGTGCTCCACCCTGTTTTCCGCCCTGATCATCAATCTCAAGCTTTCCGGCACCTGCGTCAAGGACACCGATCTCTTTCAGCGCGATATCACCCAGCTGTTAAACCACCCCATCGAGCCCATCTACAATCTGGCCAAGCAATTCACCAAACTGATGCCGGTGTTCTTCAACGAAATCGGGGCGGAAGGGCAGCTCCGCGATGTGTCCACCGAGCTCGACGAGATGCACAAACGCAAGGACCGGCTCATCCATTTCCTGCGCAAGCAGAGCCATGTGGAATCGAGCAACCTGATCGTCGATTTCATCGAGGCGATCTTTCTTTTCTGGCAAACCCTGGACAAATCCACCCTGGAAGGCTATCTGCCCGAGGAGGTACTCCGGGAAGTGGCCGTACAGGGTATATTTGTCGACGACCTCCACACCCTGATGGGCCGGGTGCTGAGCCATGACGGCCCGGTGCGAAAGATCGAGGAGCTGCTGGCCTGGGACGACCACCGCCGCGACACCTGGCTGGCCGCCCAGCAAGACCTCAAGCCGGAAGAGGTCCGGCGCTTCACCCTGCTCATCGAGATGTACCAGCTCTGCCACCAGAAGTACAACCTGGGGGTGGCGGAGATCCGGCACCAGCTGCATCTTGCCACCAACAGCGGCTTTCCGGAGATGGAGCAGCTGCTGGGCGATCTGGAGATCTGCGACCCCTTCCAGTGCCTGGAGGCCCTCCTCGACACCCTGGAGCAGCTGAAGGAAACCATCCAGAACCCGGAGAACTTCGAGGCAAAGGAGGATATCTACTACAAACGGCATATCGCCGTGGACATCCCCTCGGTCTATGGCCGCTACCGGGAGAAAAAATTCGACGCCCTCGGCCTCACCTTCCGCTTGGAAAACCTGGCCAACGTCTATCTGGAAAAGCTGCCCGAGACCGTCAATCTCGCCTTCATCACCCGGGCCACCTTTATCCGGATCATCAAATGCCTGCGCCTCTACCTGCGGGCCCTGAAGATCGACGGCATCACCAGCCGGCGGCTGGAAACCTACATGTCGCTCCTGACCAGCTCCTTCAACATCAAACGCTTCTCCTACACCCAGTACCTCGACATCTTCCGGGGCTTCACCGAGGGGGTGAAGGACATCATCTACACCTATTACACCAACATCCACGAAAACAACCTCTCCATCATCATCCCCAAGATCGGCGAGGCCAACCTGCTGCCCAAACACCGCTCGCTCTGGGAGGCCGGCGATCTGCCCGGCAACATTCTCAGGCTTTCCGAAACCTTCATGCGGGATTTGATCGCCACCACCTTCGGCCTCCAGCATCTGGACAACTTCATCACCCGCATCTACCAGACCCTGGAGCACCAGAAGGAGATCCTAAGCGAGGAGGATCTCGACCTGCTGATGACCTATAACCCGGACCGGGCCGTGAGCAGCCTGCACCTCAAAAACCACCACACCAACAACCTGATCCTGTTGGGCAACAAAGGCTTCAACCTGACCGTCCTGGCCACGGACCACAAGCCCGTGCCCCCCGGCTTTATCATCACCACGGAGATCTTCCGCTGCTGGCCGGTGGTCAAGGGGTTTTACAAGGCCCACGACGAGTTCATGGCCCAGATCAAAAAAGCCCTGGCCGAGCTGGAAAACAAAACCGGCCGCCGCTTCGGCGACCCGGCCAACCCCCTGCTCCTTTCCGTACGCAGCGGCGCAGCCATCTCCATGCCGGGAATGATGGCCACCATCCACAACGTGGGACTGAACGAAGCAATCAGCCAGGGCTTTGCCGCGTCTTCCGGCGAGGGCTATCCCGCCTCCTGCCAGGTCGACTATCTGGCCTGGGACAACTACCGGCGCTTTCTCCAGTCCTGGGCCATGGCCGAGGACATGGAGCGCGAGGTTTTCCAGACCCTGATGAACGAGGCCAAGGAACGTTACGGAATTGCGGTGAAAAAGGATTTTTCCGCCTCCCAGATGCGGGAGCTGGCCCTTGAGTACCAGAAGAAGATCCGCGAGGTTGGGATCTGCATTCCCGCCGACCCTTGGCAACAGCTCACCAGCGCGGTGGAGCTGGTGCTCAATTCTTGGTACACGCAGAAAACCAAAGAATACCGGAGCCTGATGGATGTCTCCGAAGCCTGGGGCACGGCGGTCATCGTCCAGGCCATGGTCTACGGCAACCTGGGGCCGGAATCGGGCAGCGGCGTGCTCTTCACCGCCCACCCCTACCGCAAGGTGAGCCGGGTGGCCCTTTGGGGCGATTATGCCACCGGCGATCAGGGCGAGGATATCGTCAGCGGCCTGGTCAATACCCAACCCATTTCGGTGGAACAGGCGGAGCTGGACGGCCGCCCCGAGGAAAGCAGCCTGGAAATAAGGTTCCCAAGGGTGTACGAACGACTGCTCGCCATTGCCAGGGAGCTGGTCTATGAAAAACGCTGGAACCCACAGGAAATCGAATTCACCTTCGAAAGCCCGGAAGAAGAGGATCTGTTTCTCCTCCAGACCAGGGACATGATCACCATCAAGAAGCGGGAAAAATTTGCGGTATTCACCGAAGGCCAGGATCTGGAGAAGGCACTGCTCGGCTTCGGCATCGGCGTTTCCGGCAGCGCCCTTTCCGGCCGCGCCGTGTTCAGCGCAGCCAATATCAGGCAGCTCAAGGCAGAAGACCCCGCCACCCCGCTCATCCTCATCCGCCAGGACACCGTGCCCGAGGATATCAAGGAGATCGCCATGGCCGAGGGGTTGCTCACCGCACGCGGCGGTCAGACCTCTCATGCTGCAGTGGTCACCATCCGTCTGGATAAAACCTGTGTGGTGGGCTGTAATGCCCTGAAGGTATACGAGGCGGAAGAGCGCTGCGAAATCAATGGCCGCGTGATCCGTTTCGGCGACCCCATCAGCATTGACGGGCGCAAGGGGGTGTTTTTGCAGGGAGCTCATCCCGTGCGGGAAGAGGTGCAGATTCTGCCGCTCTAGGGGCCTATTTGACTTTTTTGTGCTGGCGGTAATATCCGACCACGGTTTCGGCCAGGGTCTTTACCTGAAAGGGCTTGAGCACATAGCCCTGGATGCCCAGCTTGGCGCAGGCCACGATGTCCTGCTTATCGGTGACGGAACTGACCATGATCACCGTGGTGGCCGTGTCGTGCAGGGTCTGCCGGATGGCCTGCAGGGTGGCAAAACCGTTCATGTGCGGCATCATGATGTCAATCAGGATGATATCCGGATGCCAGGCTTTGTAGGCAACCAAGGCCTCCTCTCCGTTGGTGAACAGCCGGGATTCAAACTGTTCCTCGTCTCGAAAGGCTATCTGGAGAAGCTGACGGGTTACCTCTTCGTCCTCGGCAATCAGAATCTTCAGTTTTTCAGCCATGTTCCCGCCACTCCCGCACCCGATATCCTGTTATGAAAAGAGTCGCTGTGTTACCCTCTTTTCTTTGGATCAACAAGGAAAAACTCTCAAAATGTATGCACCTTTTTTCGCAAAGGCAAGCGGTATTTAACCGCGCCGGCCACAAAACACTTACCGGAGCAAGGCATGCGGGTTTGGGACATTCACCCCGGATTTCTCAACAGACAAAGCCTGTTGGGTGAACACCGGGAAATCCATGCCATTCATACCGTTATCAGCCAAGGAAAAAAAGGATATTCCCGCCATCCGGAAACCATCCGCTGGCGGGACCACCTTGGCGCCCTGTGGCTTCGGCACCAACAGGTGGTTGCCGAGATGCGCCTGCGCGGCTTCAATCATTTCAGTCCGCTTCCCGCCCCTGGGGCGGAGATTGTCTGGCCCGGCGTGTTCATTGATGCCCCGGACCGCCAATTTGGCTTGCTCGCGGAGAAATACAGCCATAAAGAGCAGGGGAGGATTCCCTTGCCCCTCACCGCGGAGGAACTCCTCCGCGCCCAAGCCCTCTCCCTTGCCAGCCGCGAAGCCTTGCTTGCCGAAACCAGGCCACCGCATTGAGTGAATTGCTCCTCTGGCCGTAATCTTTATTCAGCGCGAAAGGGATCCCGCACCGCGCCATCCCCGTCGAGCTTGCAGGCCAGAATTTCCGGGTCATGATAGAAAAGCAGCCATGCCTTTTGGGTAAGCGCCTGGCCCAGAAACCGTTCCTTGGCCGCGATGGAATCAAGGGGGAAATTGTCGTAGGCCGTGATCCAGAGCGGATTACTGTAGGCGGGCATGGGCAGGAGATCTCCCAGATGCAGGGCAATCACGCCCCCCGATTCGAGCCAGACCGCCTGATGTCCCCTGGTGTGGCCCCCGGTGCGCTCCAAGCGTATGCCCGGTGCCACCTCGCCCTCGCCATCGACCAGATGCAGGTTTTTCCCCTCGGCCAGACCGGCAAAGTTCTCCGGCCAGTAGGCGCTGGCCGAACGTTTGTTGGGCGCCAGCACGTCCGCCCACTCCTGGCGCTGGAGGTAATGCATAGCTGCGGGAAAGGTCAGCTCCAGGCCACCTGTTTCGCCCAGCATGGTCACCCCTCCGGCATGGTCAAAATCGCCGTGGGTGAGGATGACATGGCTGATAGCCTCGCGGGAGAGGCCAAACCGGCCAGGAGATCCCACTGCCGCCGCACCCGGAAGATATCCTTCTGCTTTGCCGTCAGCTTGTTGCCGAGGCCCGTCTCGATGAGTACGTTGCCCTGGCCCGTTTGCACCAGAATGGGCGAATTTGCCAGCCGCACATGGTTGTCCGCGGTGGAGGGGCATTTCTGCGCCCAGAGTACCCGGGGCACCACCCCGAACATGGAACCGCCGTCGACCTCAAACTCCCCGCCTTGCAGCCAGTGGATGGTAAATGCACCAAGCCTGAATCCCTGAGACATCTATTATCCTCCTCGGTTTTTTTGTTGAAACCGCAGATAAGCGCAGACTTCGAAAAGACGCGATTACAACGGTTACTACTGTATAGCTTGTTGCTTTTTGTCACGGACCTGTGGGTTTCCAGGCTATTTCTCCATAGCGGCTCATTTTTTCATGCTACAATATCTGCATGAACACCCCAATCACAATCGGAATCAGCGCCTGTCTCGTGGGCCAAAATACCCGGTACGACGGCGGCAACCGGCACGACCCTCTGCTCGTGGAAGCCCTCGGATCCTTCACCCTGGTGCCCCTCTGCCCGGAGGCGGAATGCGGCCTGGGCATCCCCCGCGAACCCATGCGCCTTGAAGGAGATCCGGAAAATCCGAGGCTGATGACCATCACCACCCGCCGCGACCTGACCGGGCAGATGCGGACCCGGTGTGGGCAACGGCTGAACACGCTCGCCAGCGAAGGTATCGGCGGCCTGATCCTCAAGGCCCGTTCTCCCTCCTGCGGCAAGCGGGTACCGGTGCATGGGGAAGGGGATGGGGAAACCGCCTCCAGCCCCGGACTCTTTGCCCGTCTGGTCATGGAGCGCTTTCCCGCCCTGCCGATTGCCGACGAGGAGGAACTGCGCGACCCGGCCCGGCTTACGGCTTTTCTGGACCGCCTGCCCAAGGGAGCATTCCCTTCCCGATGACCGAAAAAAATTGCTCTTTTCCCCCTGTTCGATGCTACCATAAGCCAGGAGGATCATATTGATGGCACAACCCGCCCCCCGGCAAGAAGCCGAAGTCCGCGAGCTCATCGCCGGGTATGCCGGCCCGGACCGGGTTCCCCCGCGCTTCAAGATCATTACCGACACCAGCGACTTCTTCCGGGTGGAGTACAACGACGTGGTGCTCCTAGGCGGGGTTCCCTATTGGGTCAAGCGCTATGAAAAGGAAGGCCGCTTCGGCATCGACGACGAACCGAAGTATTGGGTCCGCCGGGCCATCGACCTGACCACCGGCGCCACCACGATCCTCAAACTGGTCTTCCACGAACAGTTTGAGACCACGGTGGGCGAGGTGACGATCACCTGCTTCCGCAGCCCGAAAAAGGAGGCGCGGGTTCTCGATCTGGTCGCGGGGCACAAAAATTTCATGCACGGCCACTGGGTTCTGGACGCGGCAGGCAACAACGTGCGGATCCTGGAGTTCATCCACGGTCCTCGTTTCGACGATGTTGTGACGAGCTACGGCACCGACCATCACGACTACTTCCACAACTATTTTCCCAAAGTGCTCGATCAATACCTCGACCTGCTCCTGGCCATCAAGTTCCTGCACGACCACGGGGAAAAGCACGGCGACATCCGGCGCGACCACATCATCTGGGACGAAGACACCCAGGCAAACCGCTGGATCGATTTCGACTACAACTATGAGCAGAGCGAATCCATGTTCGGCTTCGACCTGCAGGGGCTGGGCAACATCCTCATCTTTCTGGCCGGCCGCGGAGATGTGCTGGTGGGCGATCTCTACCACAACCAACGGGAACTCTTCGATACCCTCTGGGGCGAAGATCTGAGCATCGCCTACAAAAACCGGGTGGCCAACCTCAAGAAGATCTATCCCTACATTCCTGAATCCTTAAACCGGGTGCTGCTGCACTTTTCCTTCGGCGCAAACATCTTTTACGAAACCACCGCCCAGATGCTGGACGACTTGAACAGGGCTCGGGCGGACATGGTTTCGCTTTCAGGGAGGCACACATGAGCGAACACGATTTTGGCGATTTACGCCGCAGGGACACGGAACGCCACCTGCTGGCAGCGGTGGACGAATCCGACAATTCCAAGCGGACGGTGATGTTTCTGGCTGATTTTTTCAGTAATTCCCAGAATGTTTTTGTCACCCTGCTCTCCATCATCCCCGAGCCTTCCGAGGATTTCTTTCCCAGCGAGGCGGAGCGCCGGCAATGGCTTACGGAAAAAGAGGCTGCCATGCGCAACACCCTGACCGGGTATAAGGAAATCCTCATTGACGCCGGCTTTCAGGATGACCGGATCGAGACCCGCCTCTCCATCCGGCCCTGCACCTCAATCGGCGACGCCATCCTGGAGGAGCAGGAAAAGCTACGCTGCTGCATCGTGGTGGTGGGACGCCGTGGCATCTCCCATAGCGAGGAGTTTGTCTTTGGCTCCACCTCCAGCAAGATTCTGCACCATGCCAAACACTGCGCCGTAATGGTGGTGGAATAAGGAGAACAGGCGATGATCGTCGGCGTACCCAAAGAGATCAAGGAAAAGGAGGTCCGGGTGGGGATCGTGCCGTCCGGGGCCAAGGCCCTGGTACAGGCAGGACATACGGTGCTGATCGAGCAGGGCGCCGGATTGGGCAGCGGCATTGACGATGCCGGATACAGGGCGGTTGGGGCCATAATCGCCGCAAACGCCGCCGAGGTCTGGGCCAAAGCCGACCTGGTCATGAAGGTCAAGGAGCCGCTGCCGCCGGAATATCCATTGTTGAAGCCCGGCCTGATCCTCTATACCTACCTGCATCTGGCCCCGGAGCCTGCGCTGACCCAGGTGCTGCTCGATGCCGAAGTGACCGGGGTGGCCTACGAAACGGTACGGCTCGACAACGGCGCACTTCCGCTCCTCGCCCCCATGAGCCAGGTGGCGGGAAGGATGGCCATCCAGGTGGGGGCCCATTTTCTGGAAAAGGAGGCGGGCGGGCGCGGGGTGCTGCTGGCAGGTGTGCCGGGCGTGGCGCCGGGACATGTCACCATCTTGGGGAGCGGCACCGTAGGTGTCAATGCCGCCCAGATGGCGGTCGGGCTTGGCGCGGAGGTTTCCATGCTGGGCCGCAATCTGCCCAAGCTCGCGGAACTTGACAGCCTGTTCCGGGGCCGGGTCACAACCCTGGCCAGCAGCCGGCAGGCCATCGAAGAAGAGCTTGCCAAGGCCGATCTGGTGGTGGGCGCGGTGCTGGCGGTGGGCGCATGCGCGCCAAAACTGATCACCAGGGAGATGCTTTCCCTGATGCCACAAGGCTCGGTCCTTGTGGACGTGGCCATCGACCAGGGAGGCTGCGCCGAGACCTCCCGCCCCACCTATCATTCCGATCCGGTCTACACGGTGGACTCCATCATCCATTACTGCGTGGCCAACATGCCGGGCGCGGTGCCGCGCACCTCCACCTTTGCCCTGAGCAACGCCACCCTGCCTTACTGTCTGGCCATGGCCGGCAAGGGGTTCGACCGCGCCATGCGGGAAGACCGCGCCTTATTGCGGGGGGTGAATGTGCACCAGGGAAAACTCGTCAGCCGGGAGGTTGCCGACTCGCAGGACAGGGAGTGGAGCGAGATTTCTTTCTGACCGCACCTCGCCGGGAAAGCATGGTTTGCCGGTTCAACTTTGGCTTCGCAATGATGCCAGCTGGCGGTCATGTGTTTTTGCCAGCACAAGCAGGGCCAGGATCGCACCCAACAGGGCAAGCCCCATGTCCGACTGGGTATCCCAGATATAGCCCTGGGTGGCGAGAAAGGCATCGGCCCCCGTGCCGGAAAGCACCGCCACCCACCATTCCAGCAGCTCGTAGAAGGCGCTGAGCGCCAGGCAGACGCAAACCACCAAAAAATTGAGCCACCTCCGCCCGCTGACCACCGCCTTGCGGAGCAGGATCTCCCTAGCCACCATGGCCGGGATAAAGCCTTGGGCGAAGTGGCCCACCTTATCATAGTTGTTGCGCGGCCAGCCGAACACCTCCTTGAGCCAGTTGAAAAATGGCTCCTCGGCATAGGTGTAATGGCCGCCCTGCATCAGGATCAGGCAGTGGAGCAGAATCAGGCCATAGACAAGGGGGGTCAGCGGAAAACGGCGGCGGGTGACGACCAGCGCTCCAGCCCCGATCAGGGCGGGCAGCACCTCCAGAAACCAGGTGTAGAAATCTTTTGGCTCAATGGCGGACCAGACCAGCGCCGCCAGATACACAACCGCCCAACTCACCGCGCCCATGCTAATCATCGTTTTCCAAGTCTCTGAAATCACGGCGAATCTCATCAAGACGACGGCGGTAGCCCTCGGCATCGCCGTACTCCAGAAATTTCCCGTACCGGCTGTGCATGGCCGCCAGCCGCCGGGCATGTTTGATCGGACACCAGTACTGCTCGGTGCGGGCCGCCACTTCCCGGATATAGGCGATCAAGCCGTTGCAGTAGCCGCAGTACACGCAGTTGAGCTTCTCGATGAGGTTCAGATAGGCCAGGGCCTGGCGATCGATGACGATATAGTGGTGCCGTTTCACCCTGGGGATGCGGTACGCCCGGAAGCAGACGGCCTGAAAAATCGTGACCGAGATGTCCAAAAACAAGGCCGGTATCAGGATAAACCAGATCAGCGGCGCGGTAAGAATGTTGAGCAGGGCAGCCTCGGACAGATAACGAGAAATCCGCAGCACCAGAGTCCGGTGCTGTTTTTTGATTTCAGCCTCGAAACGAACCTTTTTACCGATGACCGTATAATAAAACTCCGCCTCCTTCTTTTCGACCTCCTCAAGAAGCTCATGCTCCAGCTTCTTGATCGCCTCCAGCAGGGCTGCTATTCTGGTATCCATCACTCTCCCGTGCGCTTTCCGGGCTCCGGTCCGTATCCCGGAGACCCCTTGCGTATCACAAAAAAAGCAGGTTGGTCCACTTGGCCCAACCTGCTCTCATAATACCTCGCTTTTCAGCGTTTTCGTAGCCCGATCAATAGCTGGGGCGGCGGCGTTTTTTGTCTTTTTTCTTCACCTCGGCCTGATTCACCTTAAGGTCCCGTCCCTTGAGCGGCGTCTTGTTCAGAGCCTTGATCGCCTTGTCCGCCTCGGAGTTATTGGGCATCTCGATAAAACCAAAGCCCTTGGACTGTCCGGAAAACCGATCCTTGACCAAGCTGATGCTGGCGACCTCGCCGAACGCGGCAAAAAGTTCTTTCAGCTCTTCTTCGGTGACCCCAAAAGCAAGATTGCCGATATACATATTCATTGATCCATCCTCCCTCATGTGCATACATAACAACCGCTATCAAAAAACCCAACGCACAGAGTTGGAGGATAGCGCCCCGGCCAACGATTGGCCCATCAGGAGAAGTGCAAAAAAAATTAAGGGACCGGTGCGCGGCCCCTCTTCACACATCTTCAGGTAATCTCACAGGGGGTTCTGGCACCTCAAAAAACAAGAACCCAACCAGAACC
>JAZDIS010000081.1:0-4538 GCA_043804705.1 Pseudomonadota bacterium
TCCACCGTCTGGCTGACCTCGGCCGGGTTGCGGGAAAGACCGAACTCGCCGCGCTTTTCCTGGAGCATGACCGCCTGGCTTTTCCGGATCTCCACCACCTCGTAATGGTGCTGCTGCATCTCGTTCATCAGCTGTTCCGCCACATACCGCCCAAAAGACGAAGTGCGGGACAGTTTTTTCAGCTCGACAAAGGTACAGACCAGCACCCCCTTGCTGAGATCCCCGTCTTCCGGGTCAGCATCCGCCAGGTTGCGGAACAGCTCGTTGGCCAACCCCTGTATCTCGGTGTGCAAGGCCGCGGCTTCAGTCACCTTGAGCACCGGGGGCTTATCCTGGCTGAAAGGCGAGAAGGCCGAAGCCTGGACCGGGAAAAAAACCAGGGCCAGGACGAGCATTATTTTCGGGAGAAAAGAAGGGGCCGGCCGGCCAGACCATCGTTTCCTTGGGAATTGCATATGTCGCCGTTCTCCTTTATTATGTGTCGCCGGAAAGATGGTGCCGCGCGTCAGACGCCTTGGCGGAAAAGAGTTCCCGGTTTGCCCTAATCATCGGTTGGCGGCCCCATTGTCTTTAACAAAAAATGCGTTACAAATTGAGAGGATAGGGGTCTTGCGCCTCTCCGGCTCTCGCCCTCCGGAGCCCGGGAAGCTCTCCGGCAACAACATGTGGTATGACCGTTGCTGGAAACAGCTATATCTTGCGAAAAATCAAAACAGGCCAGGGCGTAAAATTTTTTTCCCGCCCTTTGCTTATCTAGGGATGCGGCCATGACCGAAAGAGACAGTTTGCTGGAGGAAGAGCTTCTCCTTGTCCGCCATTCCGGGGAGATCCCGGAAATCGCCTTCCACGGCTCCCTGTTCTATCTCTGCGAAGACCCGGCAGGGCCGCAACTCACCCTGAGCCGCACGGAGCTGGACCTCCTGCGCCGGCAGGTGGTGGCCCGTTACCGGGAGATCCTGCTCCGGGATCTCAGCCCGGAAAACCGGGACGCCCGCATCTACCGGGGGTTGAAACGGTGCATCTTCAACTGGGAGCGGCTCGGCAAATTCTGCACCAGGCAGGCCATGACCAGCGAAGAAGTGCGCCGGGAGATCGCCGGAGCCTTGTGCCGCTTCCTGCACCAGGAGGAGGGCGAGGTCCGGGCAGGGCTGCGGCAATCCTGCCTCAACTGCGCCAGGGAAGAACTGGAGGCCTTTGCCCGAGAGATAGGGGTTCTGCCGGAGCAGCTGCCGGAAGATCTTGAGACCTTGTTCTGTCCGCAGGCTTAGATGGTGCGGATTTTTTTGATGAGGGAGGTGGTGGAGTAATTTTCCACCAGGGGAATGGAGAGCACCCGGCCGCCCGCAGCCAGCACTTCCGGCGCACCGACTATTTTTTCCACCGGCCAGTCGCCGCCCTTGACCAGCACCTCGGGGTTCAGGGTGGTGATCAGCTTGTGCGGCGTTTCTTCCGTAAAGATCACCACATGATCCACGCAACCCAGGGCGGCGAGAATCCGAGCCCTGCTCTGCTCGTGGTTCACCGGCCGGTCATCCCCCTTGCCCAGGGCTCGTACCGAGGCATCGCTGTTGACCCCGACCACCAGACAATCACCCTCCCGGCGGGCCTGCTCCAGATAGGTGACATGCCCCTGGTGCAGGATGTCGAAACAGCCGTTGGTGAACACCACCTTGCGGCCCACCGCCCGGTATCGGGCAGTCACAGCGGCCAGCTCCTCAAGCGCCATGACCTTGTCCTGATCGGCAAACCGGTACGGGGCCGGCCCCACGGTGTTGAAGCGCTGCCGAAGCTCCCGCATCCCGGCCGGGTCGATCTCGGCCCAGGCCCCGTCCGGTTCGGCGCCGGCCTCGGCGATGATCGTCCCATCCGGGCCAATGACCAGGGAATGGCCGCCGAACCCGGTTTTTCCGGTAACGCCGCAACGGTTGCAGGCCACGACAAAAATCTGGTTCTCGATGGCCCGCGCCACGGCCAGGGTCCGCCAGTGCTCCCGCCGGGCCGCGGGCCACTGGGCGCTCACCACCAGCAGCCCCGCCCCCATTCCGGCCTGGGTCTTGGCCAGCTCCGGGAAGCGGAGATCGTAGCACACCAGCCCAGCCACCAAGCCAAGCCCGGTCTCCATGGGCTGGGGATTGTCCCCGCCGCTGAAATAGCGATCCTCAGACATGGGGGCGAAGAGCTGCTGCTTGCGGATCGAACCGGCAACCCCGCCGGGACCTACGATGTACAGGGTATTATAGATGGCGGAGCCAACCTCGGTAAGCACCTCCTCCGGCAGGGATCCGGCCAGATGGACGGAATACTGCCCGGCCAACCGCTGCAGCTCGTCCAGCACCTCCACCGTCTGCAGGGCAAAATGCTGGAGCCGCTCGTAGGCGAAGCCGCAGCTCCACAGCTCGGGCAGGACGATGATCCCCGGCCCGCTGGGGTCCAGACGGGCCAAGCCCGCCCGTACCGCGGCGAGATTCGCCTCCGGCTCGGCCGGCTGCACATCGAACTGGAGAAACCCGGCATGGTAGCGGGCAGGGGTGGTGTCGCTGATGTTTTTCATGGCCTAAGAATGACCCGCCCAGCCGTTTTTGTCAATACGCGGTTGGCGGGGGCCTCCCCTGACCTCCCCACGTACTTTCACCGCCGCGCCGCTTCATTTCTGGACAGACATTTATTTAGCTTACACTTTTTTCCGAGCCCGCTCCGGATAGTTACCCCCCTTTTTGGCGATTCATTGGCAACCCTTAAGCCCGGAGCGGAACCGAGACGAGAAGGATACTCCAGGCGTAAGTCTTCAACTCGCGCCCTTAAACCTGAACACCACAACCTCCGCTAAACATAAAAACCCGAACCTCCACTAAGCCTAACCACATGAATAAATGTGTTTTTTTTAATATTGACACCCGGCCGGACCTGTGGAATTGTTTCCGGGCAAATAATGTGGGCGGGATTTTTCGTCTTTCACCAGTGAGGCTGGATATTTTTCCAATCAGGAGTTTTGCATGAAAACCACCAAAACCATCAAGCAAAGGCTTACCACCGGCTGCGGCATCATCGCTGCCATCCTTGTTGTGACCGGAGCCTACAACTATCTCGGGGTAGGCCGCATCGTCCGCCACGGCACGGAGGTAATCGGCGGCCACCGGCTCGATGCCGAACTGGCCCAGCGGGAGGTGGATCACCTGATGTGGGTCAACAAGGTCCGCGACTTCCTGGACAACGAACAAGCCGCCCAACTGGAAGTGCAGACCGATCATCACAAATGCGGTTTCGGCAAATGGTATTACGGAGATGGCCGCAAGGAGGCCGAACAGCTGGTGCCCGAACTGGCTCCGCTGCTGGCCAGGATAGAAAAACCCCACCAGAGCCTGCACGAGTCGGCCACGACCGTACAGCAGGCCACCCAGGGGGAGGATGGCAAAAGAGGAGCGGCCCGGATTTACGCCGCCCAAACTGTGCCCGCCCTGGAAGAAGTGCAAACGATCCTCAAGGATATCCGCGAAGAGGCCAAAAAGCACATCATGCCCACCGGGACCATGCTGTCGTCAGCCAGCACCGTGCGCCTTATTGTCGGTATCCTCTCGGCGCTCAGCCTTGCGGTCGCCATCCTTACCGGCTGGTTCCTGGAGCGGAGCCTTTCCGGCGTTCTGGGCCGGATCAGCAGCCGGATGAAGGACGAGTCCAGACAGGTGGCCACCGCCTCCTGCCAGGTGGCCGGTTCCAGTCAGGGACTGGCCGAGCATGCCTCCCAACAGGCGGCCGCCCTGGAAGAAACCTCCGCCTCGCTTGAGGAAATCTCCTCCATGACCAAGCAGAACTCCGACAACGCCGCTCAGGCCGACAGCCTGATGCGGGAATCAAGCGGAATCGTCACCCGGGCCGGCGCCTCCATGGCCGAACTCACCGCCTCCATGCAGAACATCACCAAGGCCAGCGAAGAAACTCAAAAGATCGTCAAAACCATCGACGAAATCGCCTTCCAGACCAATCTTCTCGCCTTAAACGCGGCGGTGGAGGCGGCCAGGGCCGGTGAAGCCGGAGCCGGTTTCGCGGTGGTCGCCGACGAGGTGCGGAATCTGGCGATGCGGGCTGCCGAAGCGGCAAAAAACACCGCTTCCCTCATCGAAGGCACGGTCACCAAAATCAGGGAAGGAGCCGACCTGGCCAACCGGACCAACGAGGCCTTCGGCGAGATCGCCGGCAGCACCGCCAAGGCCTCGGCCCTGGTCGGCGAAATCGCCTCGGCCTCTGGCGAACAGGCCCAGGGGATCGGCCAGCTCAATCAAGCGATGAGCGAGATGGACAGCGCGGTCCAGGCCAACGCCGCCACCGCCGAGCAATCGGCCTCCGCCGCCGAGGAGCTGAACAGCATGGCGGTGGAAATGGAAAGTCTGGTCCGGGAGCTTCTCGCCCTGGTGGGTGACCCCGCCGGAGCAGACCGGCCGCTTTCCACCTGCAGCGTTGCCCCGGCGGGCAAGCGCCCGCCTGCGGCAACAGGCAAGCAACCTGCCCTGCTCAACAAACGGCCGCCGCAAAAAACCGGCAAA
>JAZDIS010000082.1:0-11577 GCA_043804705.1 Pseudomonadota bacterium
CTCCAGGCGGTGCCGGAGAATTGTAAAGGAGGTCAGCTTGCTCGCAGCTTTTTCCACATTGAAATCAGGGGGAAGATCAAGATCGTCAACCCGGCCGCACTGGTTGCAGCGGACATGGTAATGGACATGGGCTGCGCCGTCGAAACGCTTCTGGGTGCCGCCGATATCCAGTTTTTGGATGATCCCGCATTCGGACATGATTTCAAGATTGCGGTAGACCGTGCCCAGGCTGATTTTCGGCAACCGTTTGCGCACCATCTGGTAGAGGAGATCGGCGGTGGGGTGTGAGGTCACGCTGCACAGCTCATCAAGAATAATCTGGCGTTGTTTGGTTATCCGAAGACTGTGGTTGTTGAGTTGCGACATAGTCTGCCTCCTAGATTTGATAATAATTCTTATTACAGCAAGATCCAGGCAGGCGCAAGATTTTTTTAGCCTTTCCGGGGTGGTCTGGACGCAAAATCGCCACGCCTCTGATTGTACCCGGCCATTCCCGTCCGGCGGAGAAGAGGGAGCCAGAGCCTCGGAATCCGCACGGTTCATCTGGCCAGATTGTCCTGGCATTGTCAAGGGCTGGGGTGTCTGCTATGATGCGCAAAACAATCAGGGGCAGTGCGCAGCAGAGCAATCAGATCAGGAGCGGAATTTTCATGCAGCGAAGTACAGCCCGGCTGGCCCGTGAGATTTTTCTTTTTGTCCTGCTTTTTTCCGGAGGTGCCAGACCTGAAGCTTTGTCTGCCTCCGAAATCCAGAGCGGAATCTCTGTTGCCCCCGACGATATTCTTTCCGGTCAGGTCTCTGGGGCGGAGGATTTTTTCCCCACCCTTGCCGGACGGGGCCGCGCCACGGCAGAGTGCTTTCAGCTGCGTCCCGGGAGCGTGGGTAATACAGGGGGAAAGGCGAGACGCTGCGAGCCCCAAAGTCTTCCCTTTGCCCGTTGCCGGAGCGGGATCACCAGCTGCCGCCGTGGCCACGAAAATGGCCCCCTCACCTGGTTTTCCTGTGAAAAGGAGCGCGGCAACACCTCGCTTACGCCCCGGCCCGGCAGTATCCTCATCCTTGCCGCCAATGGCCACCGGAATATGCCCACAGGGCATGTCGCCTATGTTGAGGAGGTTGTCGCCCAAAGCGACACGGCCTACCGGCTCATTTTTACCCACACCAACCATGACCGGAGGTGCAGCCTGGAATCGCACATCGAAGCCACCTACGACAGCGCTGCCCGGACCCTGGACATCCACGGCGGCGCCTGGGGGGCTTGGGGGAAAGGGCTGCCGGTGGCCGGGTTCATCCTCGACTGACAATCCAGTCGGCAGGGCAGGCGCCGGTCGCAGCCTGGAGTTTTTGGGACAAAGCTAATGATAAACGCAAAGGGATACGGGTGGGCATGACTGGGCGGAGCAAAAAACGGCCTGGCTTTTGTTGGGGCATGGTCATGGGACTGGGGCTTCTTGTTTTTCTGCTGGCCGGGTGCGAGGCCGGGCAGCAGGAAAAGCAGGGGCAGGAGCCCCTGGTCCGCCTGGACAATCTCCAAGAGCTCCCAGTCGGGCACCCCGAGCCGGACTTGCAAGCGCTCCGGATCGGGGTGGGGGCCATCCTTTCTCCCCAGGGCACGGTACTCTCCTATCAGCCGCTCATCGATTACCTGGGCCGCAAGATGGGCAAACCGGCAATCCTGGTGCAGCGCAAAACCTATCAGGAGCTGAACGACCTGTTGGCCAGAAATGTGGTGGATCTGGGCTTCATCTGCACCGGGGCCTATGTCGAAGGCGCCCGGAACGGGGAGGTCTCGCTGCTGGTTGTTCCGCGGATCAACGGCAAGACCACCTACCGGGCCTTTGTCATCGTGCCTGCCGCTTCTCAGTCCCGGGAAGTTGCCGACCTGCGCGGCAAGGTGTTTGCCTTCACCGATCCGCTTTCCAACACCGGCTATCTCTACCCCCTCTCCCTGTTGCATGGCCTTGGGCAGCAACCGGACACCTTTTTCGGCCGGACCATTTTCACCTACAGCCATGACCGGTCCATGGCCGCAGTGATGGAGGGCATCGCGGATGGCGCTTCGGTGGACAGTCTGGTCTATGAACTTGCCGGGAAGCGCAACCCGGAAATTTTCAAGCGGACCAGGGTGATCCGGGAATCGCCGGATTTCGGCATCCCCCCGGTGGTGGTGCCGCGGAGCATCGCCCCGGAAAAGAAGACTTTGCTGAAAGAGCTGCTCCTCGGCCTGCATCGTGATGCGGAAGGCGAAAAAGCCCTGGCCGTACTCGGGGTGGAACGCTTCGTTGAGCCCGAGCCTGGGCGGTATGAATTGTAAGGAGGGGTGCCGGTGCCTGTCGCTTTGATCGCGTTTTTCCGGCAAGCCGTACGCCGGGTCAGGTCCGCCCTGCTCAGTGTGCCGCTGAAGCTGAAGATCTTGGGGTTGGCCCTGGCCCTGATTCTTCTCTTTGGTGCGGTCACCATTTACAAGGTGCAGGCGGCGCTCAGTGAGAACTTCGACGATTTTCTCCGGGAAGAGAGCCGCTTCGTGGCAACGGAGCTGTCCTATCAGGCCCATGATTATCTGCTGATCAATGATGTCTACGGTCTGACCCAGATGCTCAGGAATACGGTGCAGAATCGCCCCGACCTGCGCTATGTCTTTGTTCGCAATGCCGCAGGGCAGGTGGTGGCCCATACCTTTGAGGGCGGATTTCCCGCGGACCTGCTGCAGGGAAATGCCCTCGGCCTTCCGCCGCCAGTCTCGAGCCCGAGACTGGTGCGCACCAATGAGGGCAGCATTTGGGAGGCGGCGGCAGGTATCAGCAATGGAAACGAAGGCGAGGTGGTGGCCGGAGTGAAGGGCGACAGCCTGCGCCGCCAGATCGAGGCGATCACCGGGGCTCTTGTCCGGACCACCCTGCTGGTTGCGGTATTCGGGGTATTGTTGTCCCTGGGGCTTACCTGGCTTATCACCCGGCCGGTGAGCAGGCTGCTCGAAGCAACCCGGGCCGTGCGGCGGGGGGATTATTCCGTGCGTCTGGCCCCGACGGAAAGCCGGGATGAACTGGGCAGGCTCATGGAGGGCTTCAACGCCATGGTGCTTTCTCTTGCCAGTGCGGATAAGGCCCGATTGGAAAAGGAACATCTTCAGCGGGATTTTCTGCACCGGGTCATGGCCGGGCAGGAAGGAGAAAGAAAACGGATCGCCCGCGAGCTCCACGACCAGACCGGCCAGGCCCTGGCCTCGGTCATGGTTGATCTCAAGATGCTGGAAAATGCGAAAAACGAGAACGAGACCCGCCAGAGTATCGGCCGGTTGAGAAAGGCCATAACCGAAGAGATGGAGACGATCCATGATCTGGCGGTGGCGTTGCGGCCCAGTGTGCTGGACGATCTGGGCCTGGTCCCGGCGGTGGAGATGCTGGCCCGGGACTGTATCAACCGGGGCATCCCGGTGGAACTGACCACCATCGGTTTTGCCGAGAAAAGGCCGGATGCCTGCACGGAAACCTGCGTCTACCGGATCGTGCAGGAAGCCCTCGCCAATGTGGCGCGGCATGCCAGGGCCACCGAGGTGAGTGTGCTTCTGGAATGGCGCGGGGAGAATATTCGGGGTGTGATCGAGGACAACGGCATTGGTTTTGAGCCGGAACGGGTTGATTCGAAGACCAGGCTCGGGGTGCTGGGGATGCGGGAACGGACCCAGTTGCTGCAAGGGTCTTTCCGTATTGAAAGCAGTCCGGGCGAAGGGGCCATGCTGGTTTTTGAAATGCCTGCCAGGGCGGGAGTCTGCCATGAACAATGAACGGATCCGGATTCTGGTGGTCGATGATCATCCGGTGCTTCTTTCGGGCTTGAGCCTGCTGCTCAATGCCGAACCGGACATGGAGGTGGCGGGTACTGCCGACTCGGGGCCGAAGGCCCTGGCCCAGGCCAGGGAGCTGCAACCGGACATCGTGCTCCTCGATATCTCCCTGCCCGGAACCAGCGGGCTTCTGCTCCTGCCGGAGATCTTGCGCCAGGCGCTTGGGACCCGCGTCCTCATGCTGACCATGCATGAGGACTATCAGTATCTCAAGGAAGCCGTGGCCAAGGGCGCCAAGGGCTTTATTCTCAAAAAGTGCCTGGACGTCGATCTGCTCTACGCCATCCGTTCGGTGATGCGGGGCCAGATGTACATTCATCCCGCCATGATGCCGGATATTCTGGCCGAGCAGGACAAGGGAGCAGCCTCCCCCGAGGAGATGCTCTGGCTCTCGCTCAGTAAACGGGAACAGCAGGTCATGCTCGCGGTGGCCATGGGCTACACGAGCAGGGAGATTGCCGAGCAGCATTTCTTGAGTGAAAAAACCGTGGCCACCTACCGCTCCAGGGCCATGGCCAAGCTCGGCCTGGAGACCAGGGCCGAACTGGTGGAGTTTGTTGCGCGGCAGAAGCGCTCTGCCGGCTGAGCCGTTTTGTGCCATTGTTTGTCGGGAAAATCCCTACAAAGAAATCAAAAAATCCCCGCTTGTTTTCCTCTTCTCCTTCCCCTATCATGATCTGTAATCTGATGTATTTACGACTTTTTTTTGGTGCTTCCGTCCCTTGCTGAAAGGGTCTGCCGTAGTTCCATCAATCAAGCGAGAGGTGCTTATGGGAGTGGTCGAAGCGGTCTGCATCAGCGGAAAAAAAGGCATGGTGAAAAAAGAGGTGCCCGAGATTTTTCTGGAGGAAAACTGGGGGATCACCGGGGACGCCCATGCCGGGATCTGGCACCGGCAGGTATCCTTGCTGGCCGGGGAAAGCATCGATGCGGTGAAGCAGAAGATGCCTCACCTGAAGCACGGGGTGTTTGCCGAGAACATCGTCAGCCGGGGGGTGGAGTTGACGGCGCTTGCCATCGGCGACCGTCTGGTGATAGGCGATACGGTGGTGCTTGAAGTCACCCAGATCGGCAAACAATGCCACAACGACGGCTGCGCCATCAAAAAAGCCACCGGCGACTGCATCATGCCCAAGGAAGGGATCTTCACCAAGGTCATCCACGGCGGGGTTGTCAAGGCGGGCCTCGCCATTGCAATAGAAAAAATTTCGGATGCAACAAGGGTAGCATAGCCTGAAGCACACAAAGGAGAGAAACGCATGAAGATCAAAAGAAGGGATTTTCTCAAACTGAGCGCGGCAACCGGTCTGGCGGCCGCAGCCTTCAAGGGCACCACCCTGAACGCCTTGGCCGAAGCGCCGCAGGGAACCATCGGGGAGAAGCCCGGCAAATGGATGCCCTCCACCTGTCAGGGCTGCACGGCCTGGTGCCCGGTGGAGTTTTTTGTTCAGGATGGCCGCGCCGTGAAGGTGCGCGGCAACCAGCTTTGCAAGGCGAACAATGGATATGTTTGCCCCCGCGGCCACTTGATGCTCCAGCAGACCTACGATCCGGACCGGGTTCTGACCCCGATGAAGCGGACCAACCCGGCCAAGGGCCGCGGCATCGATCCCAAGTTCGTGCCCATCACCTGGGACGAGGCCCTGGATACACTTGCCGACAAGATGATGGAACTGCGCAAGGCCGGCGAGCCGGAAAAGCTCCTCTATATGCGGGGCCGCTATTCCCCGACCTCCACGGAGCTCTGTTACGGCACCATGCCCAAGATCTTCGGCAGCCCCAATGCCATCTCGCACAGCGCCATCTGCGCCGAGGCGGAGAAGATGGGCCCCGGCTATACGCAGGGTTTCTTCGGCTACCGCGATTACGACCTGGCCAAGACCAAATGCCTGGTGGTTTGGGGCTGTGATCCGCTTTCCTCCAACCGGCAGGTGCCCAACACCATCAATAAGTTCGGCGATATCTTCGACCGGGGTACGGTCATCGCCGTTGATCCGCGCCTCTCCGCCTCGGCCGCCAAGGCCAATGAGTGGCTGCCGGTCAAGCCCGGCGAGGACGGCGCCCTGGCCGCGGCCATCGCCCATGTGCTTCTGAGCGAAGGCATGTGGAGCAAGGAGTTCGTCGGCGATTTCAAGGACGGCAAGAACCTTTTCAAGGCCGGCGCCACCGTGGACGAGGCCGCCTTTGAGGAGAAACAGACCCACGGCGTGATCAAATGGTGGAACCTTGAGTTGAAGGACAAGACCCCGGCCTGGGCCGCCAAAGTCACCCTGATCCCGGAAAAGCAAATAGTCCGCGTCGCCCGCGCCATGGGCAAGGCGGGCTCTGCCTGCGCCGTCTACATGGGTCCGGGTGTGGCCATGACCCCGCGCGGCACCTATGCCTCCATGGCGGTTTACGCCTTAAACGGTCTCCTCGGCTCGATCGAGACCGAGGGCGGCGTCATGCAGAGCTCAAGTGCGCCGACGAATAAACTCCCCTCCATCGACAAGTACATCGACGAGCTGGCTAAAAAATCCGGCAAAGGTAAAAAAATCGACGGCCGCGGCGCCAAGGACATGCCGGCCATCATGGGCGGCATCGACAAAAAGGAGAAAGACGGCAAGGTTACCGAGAGCGCCAAGGCGAACGTGGTCACCAACAACGTGGCCAACGGTATGTTGAAGGATCCGGGAGCCATCAAGGTGTGCATCAGCACCTGGACCAACTTTGCTTTCTCCGGCACCGGGACCCAGCGCTGGGAAAAGGCGCTGTCCGCGCTCCCCTTCTTCGCCCATCTGGTCACCAACGCCTCGGAGATGAGCCAGTTTGCCGACCTCGTGCTGCCTGCCACCTTCGCGCCGGCGGAGAAGCTTTCGATTATCACCAACATGGCGAACCTGCACGGCCACATGTCCATCCAGCAGCCGGTCGTCAAACCGCTTGGGCAGGCCAAGGCCGAGGAGACCGAAATGATGTGGATGCTGGCCGAGAAGCTCAAAGCCAAGGGCTTTGCGAATCTCTTCGACTACTATGCCTCCATCGAAGACCCGGAAACCAAGAAAAAACCCGCCAACGCCGCCGAATTCACCGAAATCGCCGCCAAGATCTCCAGCCACAAGGTTTGGGACGGCAAGGACAAGATGAAGGGCGACCAGATCTCCGGCTGGGAGGATTTCAAGAAGAAGGGTATCTACAACACTGAAACCTATGCCTACAAGAAGAACTGGGGCAAGTTCAAGACCGAGACCAAGAAGTTCGAGTTCTACAGTGAGACCTTGAAGAAGACCCTGGGGCTGTTCGCGGAAAAGAACAAGACTACGGTGGACGAGGTTCTCAAGGCCAGCGGCTACGAAGCCCAGGGCGAACTGGTCTTCGTGCCGCATTATGAATCGCCGAAACGGCACGGCAGCCAAGAGGAATACCCCTTCACCTTCATCGACTACAAGTCCAGGCTCAACCGCGAGGGCCGGAGTCAGAACACCGCTTGGTATCATGAATTCAAGAAGGTGGATGTGGGGGATGAGAGCTGGGAGGATGTCGTGAAAATCAACCCCGCGGACGGTAAAAAATTAGGCGTCAAGACCGGCGACATGGTCAAGCTGAGCTCGGTGACGGCCAGCATCACGGTCAAGGTGAAACTGTGGGAAGGGGTGCGGCCCGGCACCATCGCCAAATGCTATGGCCAGGGGCACTGGGCCTATGGCCGTGTCGCCGCGAAGGACTATGCCAAGGCGATTCCGAGAGGCGCGAACAACAACGAGCTCATGCCCGATGATTACGACCGGCTCAGCGGCGCCACGGCAAGAAACGGCGGCTTCACCGGCGTAAAAATTCAAAAGGCTTAAAGCTGAGTTGAGCAGCTTGCCTGCTCAAACGAAACTTATACCCGAAGGGTGTAATGGATTCATAGGAGGAAATGACAAATGACGCAATATGCGATGGTAATAGATCTTCAGAAATGTGTTGGCTGCGGGGCCTGCGCCCTGGCCTGCAAAACCGAGAACAACACCGCCGGCAGAAACTTCGGGCAGGCCCATAACTGGGCTGACTTCCAGAACGAGACCAGCGGCAAGTTCCCCAAGACCAAATACACGGCCAGACCGGTGCTCTGCAATCACTGCTCCAATGCGCCCTGTGTCAAGGCCTGCCCGGTGACCCCCAAGGCGATGTACAAGACCAAGGACGGCATCACCATGCACAACGACGAGCGCTGCATCGGCTGCCGCGCCTGCCAGCAGGCCTGCCCCTATTCCAAGATGGAGGTCAAGGGCGGCGAGACCAGTGTTATCAGCTACAACGAGGACGGCAAGCCCTATGAGCCCTTTTATGCCGACAAGACCGAGATGATCCCCGGCTGCACCATGTCGCCGGCGGAAATGGCGGCTAAGACCGACAATCCGCCCCATCGGACCAGGTACGACCATCCGGATTATCAGGATGTGCGGCGCAGCAATATCACCGAAAAGTGCATCTTCTGCGAGCACCGGGTGAAAAATGGTTTGTTGCCCAACTGCGTGGTTGCCTGTCCGGCCAAGGCCAGAACCTTTGGGGATATCAGCGACAAGAACAGCGAGGTCGCCCAGCTGGTCAAGAAGTACAAGGGGACGGTTCTCAAGCCCGAAAAAGGCACCAAGCCCAATGTCTATTACATCCGGAGCTTCAGTGCGGCCAAGTAGTCTGAGTACAGGAGAGCCGGAAGTCCGGGGGGCGGGTGCTCAGGCATTCCGCCCCCCTTCTTTCGTACGCTTTTTCGCGGTATACTTTTTTCAAGGAAACAATATGACCACCGACCTCATGCAAGCCACCCTGCGCCAAAGCGATGCCTACCGCCTGCTTGCCGCCTGTTTCTATCAGCCGGACCGGGAGATGTTTGTCGAGGAGAACCTCTGCGCCAAGCTGGCCGGGCTGATGCAGGAAATCTCCTTGCCTGCGGTGGGGGAAGCCTGCCTGCGGATGGCGCAGTCCCTTGCGGAAAACAGCCAGGACGAACTGCTGGTCGAGTATTCCGGTCTGTTCTTGGGGCCCTTCGGCGCCCCGGCCCATCCGTATGGCTCGGTGTATCTGGAGAAAGAAAGGAAATTGATGGGCGATTCGACCATGGAAGTCCTGAAGATCTATGCGGAATCAGGGGTAAAGTATGAAGGTGACGAGCCGCCTGACCATATTGCCATCGAGCTTGAGTTCATGAGTTTTCTCGAGGGCAGGATCGCCCAAGCCGTCAGCGAATCGAACCAGGCTGATCGTGCCGGTTTTTCCGCGATCCGGGCCCGTTTTTTCAACAGGTTGCTCGCCTCGTGGGCGCCTATTCTCGGCAATATCCTCAAGGAGCAGGCTACGCTTGTTTTTTACCGCGATCTTGGTGAATGTCTGCTCGGCTTCATCGGTGCGGAGCAGCAACGGCTCCAAAAACCTGCCCTCCAGACCCCATGAGCCTTGCCGGCCGCCTGACTGAGCGTTTTCGCAGCAGCGAACCGCCTGCTCTTGAATTCATCTCCCGCCGCTGTCTGCGCAACCGGCTGCAAGGCAATGCCTGTACCCGCTGCCTCGACGAGTGCCAGGTTCAGGCCATCAGCGGCCAGGAACCGGGAGGGGTGCGTCTGGATCCGAAGCGCTGTGCTGGCTGCCTGGCCTGCACGGCGGTCTGTCCGGCCGAGGCGCTGGTGGGCAAGGATTACCGCCTTGCCGCATCCCCAGGCAAAGCCGCCGGTCGCGAAACGCTGGTTTTTTGCTGCGAGAAGTCCATCCGCAGCGGAGAGGAGATTGTTCTTCCCTGCCTGGGCGCCCTGGCCGAGGAACAACTGGCCGCCTTTGCCGCACAGGCGGCCAAGGGGGTGCGTCTGAGTCTGGTCAAATGCAGCGACTGCCGGGCTGCGTTCGTCCCGGACCTTCTTGCCCGGCGGCTCGCTGCGCTTAACAGCAGGCTGGGCAACGGGGAAATTACCGGCTCGATCAGACTGCTGCTTCAGGAGGAAGGAAACGGAGAGCCGGCCGAATCATCAAGCAGGCGCGCTTTCTTCAAGGCCTTCCGCGAAATTTCCTTCCACGCCGCCACCGAGACCATGGCTACTTTGCAGGCGGACCCGGACCAGAGGGAGCAGCATGCCCACAAGCACCAGCCGGCCCGGCTGGCCCAACTCCGGCAGGCGATCATCGACACCGGCGACCAAGGCACCCGTCAGGCCTTGCTCCGTTTTTTCTTTAGCCTGACTGTCAGCGACGAGTGCAATTTCTGCGGCGGCTGCGCCGGGATGTGTCCCACCGGGGCGCTTAAAAACATCAGGGAAGAAGAGGGGAAACAGCTGCAGTTCGACTGGGCTCGCTGCAGCGGCTGCGGGTTATGCCTGGAGTTTTGCCGGGAAAAGGCGATTTGTTTGACCCCCGGCCGCAATCCCGAATCCCTGGGCACGGAAATTGAGGTCTTGTTGCAGGGAGTTCCGGAGATTAGGGGTTGAATGCCGTTTCGGTGTATCGTTTTTTTCGGCAGTTTTTTCCTAGTCGTTATCTTTCAGCTTTTTCAGCCAGCCAGTCCTTCACTTCGGCGCGGGTCGGGATACGTCCGGCGCAGACTAATTTTTCGTTTATTACCAAGGCGGGGGTGGAGAGAACATCATAGGCCAGAATTTCGGCGTAATCACTCACCTTGACGAATTCCACTTCCAGCCCTAGATCAGAAGCCGCCTCGCGGGTAACGGCCTCTAGTTTTTTACAATTGCCGCATCCTGGGCCAAGAATTTTTATTGTCAACATAGTTGCTTCCTCGATAAAATTTAGGTTTTTTGCTTATGGAACAGGCGAAGGCGAAAGGCTGCGCCGGCTCACCAAGTACAGCACAAGTGTAAGACCACCCAAAAAAAGGCACAGGTACAACGAAATCAGCCAGATGCTTATGCCATCGATCCAGGTGCCGTAGAGCAAGCCCGCCAAAGTGCTGAACAGCGCCACCCAGCCCACATAAGTCCACGTTTTCAGGCGGCCGATAATTGTGGAGGTGATGAGGATGCTCTGCAGACTCAATTCTGGATCGGCCATGAGGTAGGCGAGCAGTGGTCCGCGATGCATCCCCAGACCGAGGAACATGTGGGCGATGGGGACCTCTACCAGGGTGGGGAAATACATGAACACGCCGAAAACAACGCCGGCGAGATTGCCGAGGATGGTGTTGTCGCCCGCCAGATGTTGAATCCAAGCCGGCCGGATGAATTGCCGGATGACCCCCACCAGGAAGACGCCAACGATGAGCAGGGGGAATATCTGTTTGACGAACTTCCATGTTTCCCACAGCCAAGCATGCACCTCCCGTTTTCCGAGGTGGCGGCTGGCCAGGTAGGTGAGCAGCGCGAGGCTGAGCGCCACGCCAAAGCTCTTGCCGGTGAGGTCGATGACAAGGCCGAAGGGCTGCGGAGTCATCCCCACCGACGCGGTAAGCAGGGTGAGCGCGGCAAGTCCGAGTGCGGACCAGGCCCAGCCGTTGAATCCTTCAATGATGTTTTCCAGGCCTTTCCAAGCGGGGATGGCAATAGCCATGAGCAGGACGATGAGGATCGCGCCTTGGGCCGTTATCCCCTCTTCGCCTTTACCGGCATCAAAGGGAACCAGGCGAAAGAGGATCTCCTGCAAGCGATCCAGGCCCGAAATGGGCAGCAGCAACTGTCCGTAGCTCTTGGTCAGCAGGTCGAGCTTGAGCACTCCAGCCAGAAGAAGTGCTACCAGGGTCAGCAGGAAAAAAAATACCGGCCTGGTTAACTGGTCTT
>JAZDIS010000083.1:0-7589 GCA_043804705.1 Pseudomonadota bacterium
CGCAATGGCGTATCATTTCAAGCTTGAAACGATTCTCGGGCTGCGGCGTAATCTGGAAGAGCTTGCCCAGCAGAAACTGGCCAGGGAGCTCACGCTGCTTGAACAGCAGAAGTTGCAGCTTGCCGCGCTAACGCAGCAGCGGCAGGAGCTGATCGCCGAGTTTGAAGAAGAAAAGCGCCATCAGATGCCGGCCCCGATCTTTGCTTTTTATGTGGAAGGCATCTTCCGCAAGGAGCAGGAGGTCGAGGCTGGGCAAGCCATGGTGGAGGCCCAGCTTGGGGCTGTTGCCCAGGCCAGGGAAGAGTTGACCGGCAGGGTGCAGGATAAAAAAGTTATGGAGAAGGCCAAGGAGCGGGATTATCAGAAATTTCTTCTGGCCGCTTTGAAGAAAGAGCAGAACGAGGCGGACGAAATGATGGTGCTTCGTTTTGGCCGCAAGGGCAATCTTCGCTAAGCAGGAACGGTGGGCTCCATGACCACCCCGGACGGGATCATGAAAAAACGCAAACGCAGGTATGTCATACAAATTCTTGCCGTGCTCCTGACCCTGGCGGCGACCATCCCCGCTTTTACCGAGGAGAAACCCCCAGGCAGGCTCACCCCCCAGGAGATTTCCGGTGCCGCCGGGTTGAAGGAGCGTGAAGATGCCCTGGCCGTCAAGGAAAAGGCCTTGGCCGAGAAGGAGAAGGAACTCACCGCCCTGAACAGGGAAGTGGATGAAAAATTTACCAAGCTCAACGCCCTGCAGGAAGAGCTCAAGGGGCAGCTCGGCGGGGCGGTTAAGGGCAAGGATCAGCAGTTTAAAAATTTGATCAAGATTTACAGCGCCATGAGCCCGTCCAAGGTGGCCCCTCTGCTTGACAAGATGGAAGATATCGAGGCGGTGGAGATTTTGCGGGCCATGAAGACGGAGGCGGTGGCGAAGATTATCCCCAAGCTGGGACAGGATAAGGCGGTGCGGGTGAGCAGGCTTCTCGGCCTGCCCTGAGGAGTGTGGTCCGGTCTTGCTTTTTTTTGCCCTTCCGGTGTTTAGCCGGAGGGGCTTTTTTTTCTCTTTTTTCTGGTGCTCCCTGGCAACACCCGGCAATTCTTTCCCCACCCCGGCCCCAAATCCCATTGTCTGATTTTTCATGGAGGAATTCTTTTCCTCTCTTGCGGCTTTTGCGCCTCTTTGCGGGCGAGTATCCGTGCCTGTTTTTGTATTGTAACTCCTTGTTTTTTGGTATGAATATTGACTGTGCGTGTCGCGTAGTTTCGGTGTGGCATACCTTTTGCTTTAGCTGGTTGGCAAGCGTGCTCCAGTTTGGCGCGAAGGGAAGATTAAACTTACAGCGAGGATTTTTTTGTGGACGCACTCATGATTCCCATTGTGCAGGCCCCCAGGTCCCAAGTAACGGCGGCGGTTGAGGCGAAAAGCCCAGCCGGCAATAGAGCCGGGTCGAACTTTTCCGACTACATGGAAAATCGGATAGCAGCGCAGCGCCGGGGTAGGAACAATCTTCTCGGCACGCAAGAGGCCAGGGGCGCTCTCTCTGCTCCCGACGCTGACCGGAATGTGCTTGGCGCAAATACGGAGCAGAGGGAAGACGGGGGGGAGGCAACAACCATCGCTGCCCTGTTGGGGCAGTTTGTTCAGGATCTCCAAAAAGCAGCGGGCGACCAACAACTGGGGCCTGGAGAGTGGTCGTTCCCGGTACCTGATCCGGGTCTTCTTCAGAAGATCGCCGAGGATGCAGGCATGAGCGAAAGTCAGCTGACCATGCTTATGGAAAAAATGAAGAACCAGGACGGCCAATTGAATCTTGCCGATTTTCTTGCCTCATTCTCCCGTCATTTCCAAACCTTGCAGGATGACGTGCCCGTGACCGCGCCGGAAACAGATTTGCCGCTTCTGCAGAGCTTTCTTGAGCGTCTTGGCGTCCCAGTCCCCGAGGTGAGCAGGATCAGCGAGGCGGCGGTGCGGGGGGATAACACCCTTGATCTGCAAAAATTTCTCGCCGGGCTGGAGGATCTGCCTGAAACAAGAATTACCGGCCTCACCGGGCTGGAAGCGGAACAGTTGCAGGATCTTCTTGCCAATGCCGGGGTTTCGCAGCAGTTACAGCGCGCCCTGTTGCCCGAGCGGTTGCCGGTTGTCGAAGGTCTTGTTGAGGATGGCCCGCCGGTGACGCTCACTCTGGACCGTCTGAAAAACATGCTGGAACAGGCCGTTCACGAGGTGAAGGCCAACAGGCTCCAAGCGGATCCGCTTTCCTTTCTTGCGGATCTCCAGGAAGTGCTGGCCCGCTCCGGTTTTGAAACCACGGGGCCGAGCCTGTCTTCCGCTGTCCAGGGTTCGGTGGTTGCTGTTTTTGAAAAGCTCATGGAAAGCGTAGATCTCGCCAGGATTAAGGTGCAACAGGGAGCAGCCAGGTCAAATATGGCTCTGGAGGAGCACCTGGACCAGGGTGATGATTTTTTTGCCGCTCCGGATTCGGATACGGCGGCGCTGATTGACGGGGAGACCGTGGAGCCTCTTGCCATGGGCCGGGACGGCCAGGCTGCAAACGACGGCAGGAACTCCCCGGTCAGCGGCGAACTCTTTGCCGAAAATAATTCCATCTTCCAAGCCGAGGGTACGATGGCGGCCAGGGGTGAGGCTGTCGGCGCCGCTGCCGTTTCCAGCCAGGCAGCCAGACCTTTCGTGTATACTCCCAATCTGCCCCATGGCCTCCAGGAACAGGGTTTTGCCCAGCTTTCCCAGGGTGTACTCCAAGGCTTGCGCAATCAGGAGCATCATCTGGTTCTCAAGCTTTATCCCAAGGAGTTGGGGGAGGTCAAGGTGGAGATGACGGTGCGCGATAATCAGGTGGCAGTTTCCTTTGCCATGGAGAATTCCAGGGTGAAAGAAGTGCTGGAAAGCAATTTGGAGCAGTTTAAGGAAAATATGGAAAAACAGGGGTTTGCCATGGGGGAATGCATGGTGTCCTTGAATCAGGACAATGACAGCAACGAAGCCTGGCAGCAGTTTCAGACGGGTTCGTTGGAAAGGGGGGCGGGCCGGCGGCGGACAACCCTGGCGGAACTGCCCGATGATATTCTCTATCAGCGGGCGCAGCCCGGAAATGGCCGGGAAAGCGGCGTTGATCTGTTTGCCTGAGAACCAGCGAGGAAAAAGCGATGACTACCGCAGCCAGCACCAGTTCAACCCTGCCGCTCCAGGATACCTCTACCGTGAAAACGGTGGGTAAGAATACCCTGGATCGTAACGATTTCATGACCCTGTTCATCACCCAGATGCAGCACCAGGATCCGCTGGAACCCATGGACAGCACGGATATGGCTTCGCAGCTCGCCCAGTTTTCCAATATGGAAGCCACCATGAAGATGTCCGACAACCTGGAGAAGCTGCTTGGCTATCAGGTCTCGCAGAACAATCTCCAGCTCCTGACCCTGATCGGCAAAGAGGTGCAGGGGGCAGGAAACACCATGGGCGTGGTGGCTGGTGTTGTTTCGACCACCCAGTATACCCTGGCTGATGCCGCCGATTCCTGCAGAGTCGAAATTTATGACTCGGCCGGCCGCATGGTGGACACCGTTGAGTTGGGATATGCCGCCTCCGGTATGCACGAGTTGACCTGGGATGCGACAACGCCAAGCGGCACAGTCGTTCCCGATGGGCAGTACGTTTACAGCGTGGTCGCCATGGACGCTCTGGGGCAGACAGTTGATGTTGATTACCGGACAACCGGCCGGGTCACCGGGGTGAATTTTGACGGCGGCAAGGCCCAGGTAACAGTAGATGGATCCATCACCATGAATGTTGCCGACATCCTTGAGGTTCAGTGATGTCGAGAAAAAGATGATGGACTCGTAAAAAGGGAACGGCGGCACAGGTCCGGAACATACGTTTAAAGAGTGGCGAGGCCGCCACTGTTGTAATCGCGGCTTTTGGCGGTTTCAACAAAAATCAGAGAGCAAGAAAACAGGAGGTAAGATATGGGTGTTTCAAGTTCGTTGTACGCAAGTATCAGTGGTCTCAGCACCATGGGCAACGCCATGAGCGTTCTGGGTGATAACGTTTCCAACGTCAATACCATCGCCTTCAAGTCCAGCCGTGCGACCTTTCAGGATGTTCTCTCCCAGAGTGTGGCCACCGCCGCGGGCACGGCTCAAGTCGGGCGCGGTGTGACCATGACCACCATTGACGGTATCTTTGCCCAGGGCTCGTTTGAGTCCACCTCCACCGCCACGGATTTGGCCATCGGCGGTCAGGGCTTCTTCATGCTCCGGGCCGCGGGCAGCGCCGAGGCGGACATGTACACCCGGGCCGGGGAATTCCGTTTCGACAAGGAGGGCTATTTGGTTAACCCCACTGGTAACTTTGTCCAGGGCTGGACCTTGGACACCACTTCCGGCGAGCGGCAGGGCACCATCGGCGATATCAATCTCGGCAAGACCACCCCGCCGGTTGAAACCACAGGTATCCAGGTTATTGCCAATGTGGATTCCCGGAAGAACAACGAGGCCACTGAGCAGCGTCTGTTTGACGCCTGGAATGGCACCAATCCATCGCTGCCGGTGGCCACCTCCCCCATCGACGCAGCAGCTTACGAGTATACCACGGCCATCAAGGTCTATGATTCCGTGGGCGCGAGCCACGATCTCACCGTCTACTTCGACCGTACCACCCAAGACAACCAGTGGGAGTTCCTGGTCACCTGCGAACCCAGCGAAGACCAGCGGGTGTTGAGCACCGGCCGTGACGCCTCCGGCAGCCTGGACGGCACCAATGACGAGGCTTCCATCTATACGCCGGACACCGCTTACAACTATCAGAACCATAAGGGCGCCGGCGCCTTGCTCTACGGGGTGCTGGATTTCTCCACCTCCGGCGCCATCAGCAACATGACCGCCTGGAATGTGCCGCCCGACGGGGCGGTGGACCCGGCCCAGAGCACCAATCTGCTTACCCTGGCGAATACGGACCAGTACTACTCCTTTGCCGCGAATTTCACCGGCGCTGCGACCAATCAGCGGATTGAGCTCAATCTCGGCGCCCGGTACAGCGGGCAGAGCACCGCGGCCACTCAGGTTCTGGTCAGCGATGGGGCAGCCTATGCCACCTCAGGAACCTCAACGCCGATCACCAAAGAAACCCTGTGGGGCACGGTGTATGACAGCACCGGCACCCTGGTTGATACGGCGGCACCCGTCGATACGGTTACTTTTGCCGGATACGATCATGATGGAACCGCAGTGAACGGCACCTATGCCCTGGCTGCCGGCGACAGGGTGCAGGATCTGCTGGATGCGATGGATACGGTCTTCGGCTGTACCTGCACCATCGATGCGACGGGTCGTATCCGGATGACCGACGCCACCGGCGGACCCAGTGGCCTGGCGGTAACCACCTTCACTTTCGCAGGCGGGGCCGGAGTCAATCCCTTTGGCGTCAGCGATGCCACCACCAACGCCTTTAATGTCAACACCGCGAAACAGCAGGTTGTTTCCACGGCTCGGGCTCAGACTACCGCGGCGGGCGGCACGCCGATCAACGACAGTACGCCCCTGGCCAGTGTGTTCGACACTTCGGGGCCTCCAGGATTGGGCCTTGCTGTCGGGGACGTCTTGGTTTTTGACGGATTTCGTGGTGTAGATAACGTAGCCGTGGTTGCCGCAACTTTTACGGTGGGCACCGATTTCGGCACACCGCTCACCGCGCCAAATAATCCTCCCACCATGCAGGATCTGCTTTCCTGGCTGGAAGAGCAGTTCAATGCCGAGGCCTCCGTTGATGGGGCAGGCCGCTTGGTGCTCACCGACCGGCGGGCCGAGGAGGTTGCTGCCACCGGGTATCACAGCACGCTGGAAATTACCTCTGTGGATTATGCCGGTGTCGTGTCCGGCGCAGAGCCTTTTGGCGCGGCAACCTTCACCACTATTGCCGCCGATACCAGCGGCGAGGACGGCAGCCGGGCCGGGGACACGATGAGCCTCAACTTCAGCACCGAGGCGCTCTCCACCACCCAGTACGCCAACAGCTCCACCACCATTTTCCAAGATCAGAACGGATTTGCCGCGGGCTTTCTTCAGTCGGTTTCCGTGGATACCGCCGGGGTCATCACCGGCAACTACTCCAATGGGCAGGTTCTGGAAAGAGCCCAGGTGGCTCTGGCCAGTTTCAACAACCTGGCCGGGCTCAGCAAGGAGGGCGGCAATATTTTCCGGGAAACAAGCGAGTCAGGCGCGCCCATCACCGGTCCGCCGGCGACCAACGGCTTGGGCACCATCTCGCCCAACTCGCTGGAGCAGTCCAACGTGGATCTCGGCGCGGAATTCGTCAAGCTGATCACCACTCAGCGCGGTTTCCAGGCCAACTCCAAGATCATCACCACCACCGACGAGATGCTGGCGGATCTGATCAACATCAAGCGGTAGGCCGTTGATCGTTAGCAGCCGCTTACGCTGCTAACGGCATAAGGGGCTGTAACGAATTATCTCTTCGCAACGGCCCCTGATTTTTTTAGCCCCAAGTCTCCTGTTTGACCCGGCGGTCCGGAAGATGTTTCCGGGCCGCCGGTTTTTTTTATGTGCGTCAGGGGTGAGCTCTGGACGGCAGCAAGAAGGATCAGCGCAAGAATTCGCTGAAAATGGCAAAGGACTTTTTCACCACCGGCACGTCTGCGTCGAGCAACAGATACGATTTGCCGGCGATCTCCTGGGCCACCAGTTCGTTGCTTGCAGGCAACAGGCCGCCCAGGGGCAGGTCGGTGGATTGGACCGCTTCGTCGATTTTGGCCAGTAATTCATCCCCGGCCGGTTCCGGCACCCGGTTGACGATGAGGCATTTTTTTTTGATCGTGACGCCCAGCGGCCCGGTGAGTTCGGCAATCCGCTTGGCGGTCATGATTCCTCGGGCCGATGGGTCCGAGACCACGATGAGGTAGTCGATCTCCCGCAGGTTCATGCGGCTTAGGTGCTCCATGCCCGCTTCGTTGTCCACCACGATGTACTTATAGTTGCCGGCCAGATGATCCATGGTCATGGCCAGGTGCTGGTTGGCCGCGCAGTAGCAGCCCGGCCCGTCGGGCTGGCCCATGGCCATGAGGTCGAAGCCGGAGGCTTCCACCAGGGCTTGGTGTACCTTCATCTCCATGTATTGGTCCCGGGTCATGTTGGGCGGCATGTCGCCCTTGAGTTCCTTTCTGATCTGGCCGATGGTGGCGCCAAGTTCCAGCCCCAGCAGCTCGTTGAGATTGGCGTTGGCATCGGCATCCACGGCGAGGATGGGGGTCATCTTCCGTTCGGTCAGGTATTTGATGAGCAGGGCCGAGATGGTGGTCTTGCCGACCCCGCCCTTGCCCGCCAGGGCGATAATTTTTGGCATCTGATTTCTCCAGTGGGGAATTCTTTTAACGCAAAGGCGCAGAGACGCAGAGAGAACGGCTCTATCTAAAGGAAAAAGAAAATTTAGCGCCTCTGCGCCTTCGCGTTGCTTGTTTCATCTGTAATGAATCGGTCCAATATATGAACCCGACCGGGGAATGTCAAAGGGAAAGCCGTCCGGTGGGGCGAACCTCCCGGAATCCCGGCGATTTTACCCTTGC
>JAZDIS010000084.1:0-3179 GCA_043804705.1 Pseudomonadota bacterium
AGACGTTCCGGCAGCCAATGTCTTGGCATGCCGATGGCAATGCTCTGCCTGTCAGTGGCTAAAAACGGCTTTTTCAAGGCCGACTAATTATTTTTGCGGTCAGTTCCTTGCCCAGACGGCTCAAGAGGGTTTTGCGGTCAAAAACAGGGGGGGGCGCGAGCACTTCCTTTTCCCTGGGAAACGGCGTTTCCGGTTTGGCCGGTTGGCCGGGACAGGGCAGCCATTTCTCCAATACTTCCCTCAAGGCCTGCGGTTCGATGGGCTTGGTGAGGTAGTCATTCATGCCTGCCGCAAGACAGCAATCGCGGTCTCCCTTTATGGCGTGGGCGGTCAGGGCGATGATCGGCAAATTCGGATTGGTCGCTTTGGTGTTTCCAGAGCGTATCTGCCGTGTTGCCGCCAGCCCGTCCATTTCCGGCATCTGCACATCCATCAGGACCAGGTCGTAGGGAAGCGTTTCCAAAAGGGTGATCGCCTCTTTTCCGTTTGCCGCGACATCGGCGCGGAGCCCGAGTTTGGCGAGGATGGCCAGTGCCACCTCCTGGTTGGTAATATTGTCTTCGGCCAGGAGAATACGGCACCGGGTTTGCTTTAAATCCCGCGGGGGAGGGGGGATGATGAACGGTTTTATTTTCACTGCGGGTTGGAGCTGTTGCCAGGCCGCCTGTTTTTTCAGGATCGCGGTAAACCAGAACGTCGATCCCTTTCCCTCCTCGCTTTCAACCCCGATCTCGCCGCCGAGAAGTTCGGTCAGCCGTTTGGAGATGGCCAACCCCAGCCCCGTCCCCCCGAACTTGCGGGAAATCGAAGCGTCCACCTGCTGGAAGGCGCCGAAGAGCAGGTGGATTTTTTGCGGCGGAATACCGATGCCCGTATCTTCCACCGCAAAGCGCAGTGTTGCCTGGTCAGCTGTTTCGCTGAGCAATGAAACCTGTATCGATACCTTTCCTCCGGCAGCGGTGAACTTGATGGCATTGCCCGCCAGGTTGTTGAGGATCTGGCGCAGATGGCCGAGATCACCCGTGAGCAGGGCAGGCACCTCGGGCGTGATACTGTAGCTGAAGGTGAGTCCCTTGCCGGTGGCGGTTACGGCATGCAGCGCGGCGCACTGGGCGAGAGCGGTTTGCAGATCGAAGTTAAGCTCCTCCCGCTCCAGATGATTGGCCTCGATCTTTGAAAAGTCCAGAATATCGTTGATCAGGTCAAGCAGGGTCTGGCCGCTTGCCTGGATAAGTTCGACGTAATGGCGCTGGGTTTCATCAAGGCCCATGTCCTGTAGCAGGCCGGCCATGCCGATGATCCCGTTCATGGGGGTGCGAATCTCATGGCTCATGTTGGCCAGAAATTCACTTTTTGCCTTGTTTGCAATTTCCGCGGCCTGTTTTGCTTTCAGCAGGGCCTCCTCCGTCCGTTTGCAGGCGGAGATATCGTAGAAGGCGACGAGTATATGGTGCCTGCCATCGATCTCCAGGGGCGTCACGTTGACGGAGAAAAAAAACTCCCATATTTCGTCGGCAATAACAAACCTCAGTTTCGTCTCGGCTTCGCGAACCTCTTCCCCGGTCTTCAGCGTGTGTTTAACGATGTTTTTGAGGAAACAATGGGGGCAGTGCTCTGTAAAGCCGCAACCCCGTTGATCGTTTGCCGCGTGGATGCATTGGAGGGCGTCCCCCGGCTGGTGGCCGAGTATTTCGTCATCGGCTTCGTCCTTGCCCACCAGAAGCAGCATCTCCTTGTTGATCCGTATTACATTTATATTTTCATCGATAAGCAGCATGCCCACCTGGGCAGTATCGAAGATGGTCTGTAGATTGGCGTGTTCATGCGCCAGATTTTCCTCCGCCTGCTTGCTCTCGGTGATATCGCGGCCTACTGCCTGGTATTCGATGAGCCTGCCGTCCGTCCCGAAAATTCCCCGGTGGGTCCAGCCTTGCCAGCGCACTTCGCCGTTGGGCGTTATGATGTGGTGCTCGAACACTGCCAGCGGATTTTCCCTGGTGATCGCGGCAGTGCGCTCATGGATGAGGGCCAGATCCTGGTCCGGGATGTGGGGAATAAAATTTTTGCCGATGAGTTCTTCCTTGCTTTTTCCGTAGTAGCGGGCATAAGCCTCATTGACTAGGGAGAGGCGGCCATCCGGCCGGTAGCGGCAGATGAGTTCGGTCTGCTCCTCGACCACGGACCGATAGAGTGCCCCGCTCTCTTGAAACGGATCTCCCTGATGCCTGTCTTGCTCGAATCCCTGTTCGTTACGCATGGGGTGTTTCTTCGCCCTGTTGCAGGTGCTGCCTGACGATGGCCATAAGTTCCGTCGGCTTGAAGGGTTTGCTGAGATACGCATCCGCCCCGGCGGCCAGGCATTTATCCCGATCCTCCGCAAAGGAAAAACCTGTCAGGGCGATGATGGGCAGATGGCCCCCGGTGTGTTTTTCTTTGGCCCTGATTTTTCCCATTGCCGTATAACCGTCCATGCGGGGCATCTGCATGTCCATGAGGACGAGGTCGAAGTGCTCTCGATCCAGCAGGGCCAGCGCCTTTTCGCCATCTTCGGCGACCCGGACCTTCCAGCCGTCCATCTTTAATGTTTCTTCGGCCAGGACTCGATTGACAAAATCATCGTCCACCACCAGAATCCGGGAGATATGCACCGGTTCCTCCTGCAAGCTGTGCCGGGTAATCCTGTCCACCTGGTTGAATAAATTTTTTGGCAGCTGGTCAATCTTTTGCGGCAGATGACTGAAGGAGAGTGAAAAATGGAAGGTGGAGCCCCTGCCCACCTCGCTCTCAAGCCAGACCCTGCCGCCCATCATTTCGATGAGCTGGCGGCAGATGGTCAGGCCCAGGCCGGTGCCTCCGTATTTACGGGTCATGGAGGAGTCCGCCTGGTTGAAGGGGGCAAAGATGAGCTGCTGTTTGTCTGCCGGGATGCCGATGCCGGTATCCTGAATACTGAAATGCAGGGATGTTTCTTTCTCGTTTCGCTCGGCCATCACCACCCGAAGCGTGATGCCGCCCTGTTCGGTAAACTTGCAGGCGTTGTCCAGCAGGTTTGCCAGAACCTGGCGCAGGCGGCCCGCATCGCCCTGCCAGTGATTTGGGATATCCTGGGCAATGGCAAGAGTGCTCGCGATGCCCCTCTGTTCCAGTTGCATGGCGCAGGGGGTGAAAACTTCGCTGAG
>JAZDIS010000085.1:0-2263 GCA_043804705.1 Pseudomonadota bacterium
TCCCGCATGGCCTTGGCGATCCCGAGCGGGATGCAGACCCCGTAGACGAGGAGAAAGGACCACAGCCCCAGGGACATGGAAACGGGCAGCTTGGAGATGACCAGGGCGGCCACGCTGTTGTGGTGGTAATAGCTGGTGCCGAAATCAAAGACTGAATAGTTTTTCATCATGGTAAGGAAACGTTCCACAGGAGGCTTGTCAAAGCCGTACAGCTTGGTAAGCTGCGCCACCCGCTCTTCATCGAGTCCCTTGTCCCCTTGATAGAGGTCCATACTGCGGCTGGCGCGGACCTCGCCGCCGGCGCGGTCGTGCCCATGCAACTGGGCGAGCATCCGCTCCACCGGACCGCCCGGCACAAACTGGGTGACGGCAAAGGTGACCAGCATGATCCCGAAGATGGTGGGGATCATGAGCAGGAGGCGTCTTACAATATAGGCAGCCATCTCAAGCTCAGGCCTGTTTGTTCAACAGGGCAGGGGTTTCTTCGATGACCCCTAAAAAGGTCCTGCATGCGGAAGGGCTTGGCCAGGTAGTTATCCATGCCCGTCTTGAGGCATTCTTCCTTGTAACCCGGCATGACATGGGCGGTAACGGCAATAATCGGCACATGGCCGCCGGTGGCCCTCTCAAGCTCCCGGATGGTGGCGGTTGCCTCAAAGCCGTTCATCCCAGGCATCTGCACATCCATCAGGACGAGGTCAACCTCCTCGCTCTGAAAGACGGCAACGGCTTCCTTGCCACCGGCGGTCATCCGGACATGGTGGCCATGCATTTCGAGCATGAGGCGCAGCAGTTTCTGGTTCACCGGATTATCTTCCGCAACAAGAATATTCATGGTTTTCCCCCTGTTGTCTTGATCGGTTGTCCCAGTCGCGCACCCTGCCGTGCTTGCCTTTAAGGCTGCCGGCTCCGCCTCTTCCTTGGCCACAGGCAGGTCCAGATCCACAAAAAAGGTGCTTCCCTTGCCCGGCTCACTTTTCATGCCGATTTTACCCTGCATGAGTGTGATAAGCTGTTGGGAAAGGGTCAGGCCGATCCCCAGTCCGCCGACCTTTCTGGTCGCATAGGGATCAGCCTGCTTGAACGACTCAAACATGGCTTCTTGCTGCTCCAAGGGGATGCCGCATCCCGTGTCGCTCACCTCAAAGCGGAGATTAATGATGTGCTGGCCGTTCATGACCTTGAGGCCAAGAGGCCGGACCCGCAGGGAGATTTGCCCGTATTCCGTAAATTTGATGGCGTTGTCCAGCAGGTTTTCCAGCGCCTGGAAGATCCGGGCTTCGTCCCCGATAACCGTGGTGGGCACCGCCTCCGGCTCCATATACAGGAGCGTGAGGCCCTTTGCCTTGGCAACGGGTTCGTATTTTTTCTTCAACCTGCCAAGGATGGCGTAGAGATCAAAGGGGACAGGGGCGAGGCTAATGGTCCCGTTTTCCAGGCGGGAAAAATCGAGAATACCGTTGATGAGCTGGAGCAGGTTTTGGCCGGCTTCCTTGATGGCCGCGATCTTCGCCTGCTTTTTGCCGGCTCCCTCGTCATCCTCCAGCAGTTCGGCCATGCCCAGAACGATGTTGAGCGGGGTTCGCAGCTCGTGGCTGATCTTGGAAAGAAATTCCGTTTTGTGCTGGTCGGCAAGTTCGGCGTTCAGCCGGGCGAATGCCTCGGCAGCCAGGATCTGTTTTTCCCGGGTGATGGCGACGCCAAGTTTTTCCGCCATGGCATTGAAGGATTCGGCCAGGTCGCCGATCTCGTTGTTGCCTGCGGCAACCCGCTGTTCAAAATCGCCGTTAGCCATGGCGGCGCTGGCCAGGGCAAGTTTCCGGATCGGAGCGGTAATGGAGCGGGCGAGGAAAAAGGTAGAGATGTTTGCCAGGAAAAGAAGCGCAAGAAAGAGGAGGATGGAAAAGTTGCGAAACAGATTGGGCACGGCGGTGTATTGCTCGGAGGTAAGCACCGATATCGCCAGCCAGGGAGTGTCCGGGATCAGGGTGGCGGCAAAATAGCAATCCACGCCATTGAGTATGGCGTGATGGATCTGAGCACGGGGCTCTGCCGCGGCCTTGGCGAAAAGCTGACCGATATTCTGCTGTGTTATGACCAGATCTTTCATGATGTTTTTGGGATCGGGATCGCCCAAAATCTTGCTGTCAGGGGCCACAATCCGGCAGAATCCGGTTTTTCGGGAAAGACAGATGCTGTCGGCAGGGGCGATAATCCGGGACAGAGGTGTTTGCCCGAGGATCAGACCGAGGAACTGATCGCC
>JAZDIS010000086.1:0-5344 GCA_043804705.1 Pseudomonadota bacterium
TGTCGCAGTTGGGAATCATCACCAGGGCATCAAAGGGATGGGCCATGGCCATGATCTCCACCGAGTCGGCGATGATCTCACGGCTGGCCAGGGAATATTTCATGCCCATGTGGTTCATGGCCAGACCATCGCAAACCCCGATGGTCCCGAAGGCGATGGGGGTGCCTCCGGCGATGCGGACCCCGGTTTTCACCGCTTCCAGAATCTTGTCCAGATGGATATGGCCGGGGATGATCTCGTAGTGGGCGTGGGCAATGCCGATCAGGGGCCGCCTGATCTCCTCATCGGTGTAGCCCATGGCCTTGAGCAGGGAACGATGCGGCGCCCGTTCCACCCCTGTGCGTCTTGCATCACTGCGCATCTTTTTCATAGGTCGATTCCCGTCGATTGTCCTGGATTTTCCATGCCTTCAATAAAAAGGTAAATACTAGCAGGCCGCCGCCTGCTGTCAAGGCAAAAGTCTCCGGTGGCAGAATTTGACGGGCAGAGCGCAGGCCAAATAGCTCTTATTGACCCGGCGATTAAATACCTCATGCCCGAATTGAAATCAGGATATGGATCAGACGATGAATAAGAGCGCCATAAGCCCCCCTTGTTTTTTTCTGCGACTAAATTCAGTTGCAGAAATTTCGATTCTTGAGTAGGATGCACGCATGGGAAAACACGATAAGCTGCTGGCGAAACTCCAAAGCCGCCCGAAGGATTTCACCTTTCAGGAGGCCGCCACGCTGTTGGCAGGGTTTAGGTATGTCCTCAATCAGAGCGGCAGCGGGTCACGGGTCAGGTTCGAACATGCGCATTGCGCGCCGATATTCATGCACAAGCCGCACCCGTCGCCGGTGCTGAAGCCTTATCAGGTTGACCAAGTGCTGGATGTTTTGCACCAGGAGGGTTTGCTATGAAGAACACCATGGAATACAAGGGGTATACCGGATCGGTTGAATACAGCGACGAAGATGGAATTTTTTTCGGAAAGGTGCAGTTTATTCGGGCGCTGATCAGCTACGAAGGCAGCAACGCCGAAGAGTTGCGCAAGGACTTCCGCGATGGGGTGGATGATTATCTGGCAATGTGCGAGGAAAAAAGCATCCCGCCGGAGCAGCCTTTCAAGGGGTCATTCAACGTGCGGGTCGGACGTGATTTACACCGGCAGATTGCCCTCGAAGCGGCGCGACGCGGCGTGAGTTTGAATAGCCTCATCGTTGCCGCCCTGGAAAAAGAGACGCACCACGCGGCGTAGCCCCTGCGGTTGTTCCGTTGCAGGCCAGCAAATTTGCCTTGCCAAGAGCACCGGATTGTTATACCTTGCCAAACAAGAAAAAATCCCCTACCAGCGGAGGGAATGACCTGCAACCCTTGACGCTCAGACCTCTATCCTCAGCCGTTTCGCCGCGGACCCGTAAAACCCCATGAAATATGTATTTGGCCCGGTCAATTCCCGCCGTCTGGGAATTTCACAAGGCATTGATCTCGTTCCCCCCAAGATATGCAACTTCAACTGCATCTATTGCGAGATCGGCGCCACCACCACCCACACCTGCGAGCGCAAGGAGTACATCCCGCTGCCCGAACTGCTGGCGGAGATCGACATGGTGCTGGCCGACCGGGAACTCATGGCCCACCTGGATGTTTTCACCATCACCGCCAGCGGGGAGCCCACCCTGCACAGCGGCGTCGGCCAGGTGATCCGCTATCTCAAGGAAAAGTCCGGCAAGCCGGTGGTGATCCTGACCAACGGCGCCCTGCTCTACCTCCCGGAAGTGCGCCAGGACCTGATGGCCGCAGACATCGTCATCCCCTCCCTGGATTCGGCCAGGGAGGAAAGTTACCGCCGCATCAACCGGCCGGCCGCCTGCTCGCCCCTGACCGAGTTGATCGAAGGGCTGATCACCTTTCGCAAGGAATTTTCCGGAAAATTCTGGCTGGAAATCCTCCTGGCCAGTAAGATCAACGACAGCCCGGAAGACATCGCCGCCCTGATTGAGGCGGTGGAAAAAATCAGGCCGGACAAGGTGCAGCTCAACACCGTGGCCCGGCCGCCCCTGGAAAGCTTTGCCAAGCCCCTGACCCAGGCGGAACTGGAAGCCGTTGCCCGCCAGCTTCCCGGAGAGGTGGAGATCCTGGTTGATTTCACCACCCGGGAGCGGGAAAAATTCCGCAACCTTTCCGAAGACGAAATTATTGAAATGCTGAAAAGACGCCCCTGCACTGCCAACGATGTCAGCGAGGCCCTCAACCTGGACCCGGACACCACGCAGATCATGTTACAACAACTGGCCGCCGACGGCCGCATCATAGAGACGACACACCATGACAAACGATACTACCAAACCAGCAGATGAACGGCCAAACGGCCAAACCACAGAAAACAACGGGGGAGAGCGCTCCATCCTTTCCCGGGTGAGCAAATGGTTGAAAAAGCCAGGCAAACCGGGGGAAGAAGAAGGCTCGTCCGTTTCCCAGGCCTCCCGACCGGCAGCCCCGGCTTCAGACCGGACAGATGCCGCTCCTCCCGCAGGCGAGGCCGCTCCTCCCGCAGGCTCCAAACCCCGCCGCCGGAAACGGCCGCCCCGGAGACGGTCGAAATCCACCCGGCCGGAAGGCCAGAAAACGGAAGCAACCGCCGAGGAAGGGCAACCCGCCCAGATACCGGCTGAAGCGGAGAAACCGAAGGGTGCCACCCCAACCAGGCCGCCGCGCCAGCGCCCGCCCCGGAAAGCCCCGGAGCACAACAAGGAAACACCGGACCCCTCCGAGAGCAGACCGGTGGCCAAGGGGGATACCACCTTGAAGCTGCTGATCAATACCGATGAGCCGGAAGAATGCCGCCTGGTCCTTCTGGAAGGCGGCAGGGTCGAATCCTTTTACGTGGAAACCGTCAGCCAGGCGCAGACCAAGGGCAACATCTACAAGGGGAGGGTCACTGCGGTGGAGGCCAACCTGCAGGCCGCTTTTGTCGATTACGGCACGGACAAAAACGGCTTTCTGCCTTTCGGCGACATCCATCCGGAATATTACGCCACCGAAGCTGCCGCGGACACCCACTGGAAGGATCTGCCCATCCAAAATGTCCTCAGCAAGGGACAGGAGGTGCTGGTTGAGGTGGTCAAGGAGGCCACCGGCAACAAGGGCGCGACCCTTACCACCTATCTCTCCCTGCCGGGCCGGTATCTGGTGCTCATGCCGGGCAGCGACAGCGCCGGGATTTCCAGAAAGATCGAGTCCGAGGAAGAACGCAACAAGCTGCGGGAGATGATAGAGAGCGTAAGCATCCCCGAGGGCATCGGCTACATCGTCCGCACCGCCAGCCAGGAGATCACCAAAACCGCGCTGGCCCAAGACGTCCGCTACCTGCTCAATCTCTGGAAGGAGATCAAAAAAAAGGGGCAGACCGAGAAGACCCCGGCCCTGCTGCACAAGGAACAGAACATCGTCTCCCGGTTCCTGCGCGACCATTTCACCTCCGAGATCGCCGAGATCCTGGTGGACGCGGAAGAGGCCCTGGCCCAGGTCAATAATTTCCTCGAGCTGCTGCCGACCGCCCAGCGCAAAACGACCATTGCCAAGCTGCACAAGGGAACCCAGCCCCTATTCCATCAATACCACGTGGAAAAACAGATCGAGCAGATCTACCAGCCCACCGTGCCCCTGCCCTCCGGCGGATCCATTGTCATCAATCCCACCGAAGCCCTGGTCGCCATTGATGTCAATTCCGGCCGCACCGGCAAGGACAAGAGTTTTGAAGACGCCATCTTCCTCGCCAACATGGAGGCGGCGGAGGAATTGTCGCGCCAGCTGAGACTGCGCGACCTGGGCGGCCTCATCGTCGTTGATTTCATCGACATGCGTGATTCCAAACACATCCGCGAGGTGGAGAAAAAGGTGCGCGACTGCATGAAACGCGACAAGGCCAAGGTGGATTTCTCCAAGATCTCCAAATTCGGCCTCATGCAGATCTCCCGGCAGAAAATGGCCGCTCCGGTATCGGTGGGCAGCTACCTCCTCTGCCCCCATTGCCAGGGACGCGGCATGCTCCGTTCCGTGGAAACCCAGGCCCTGGTGCATCTCAGACATATCCAGACCGGGGTAACCAGAAAGGAGATCAAGCGGGTGGTCTGCCGTCTGCCCATGGAGGTCGCCCAGTACATCCTGAACAAAAAACGCCAGGATCTGATGGAGCTGGAACAGGAGCATCGGGTCGAGATCAGCATTATTCCGGAGCCGACCATGACGCCCACCGAGAGCAAGATCGATTTCAACAAGGAATGACGGATTCGCAAAAGGGAAAAAAAGTCACAGGTCCGCAACATGAAATCAAGGAGTTCCCAAGCAATAACCGTTGTAATCGCGGCTTGTTGCGATTTCAACAAGGAATAAGCTCCACCGCCGAGGCGTATGCCTGCAGTATGCGCCTCGGTTCCGCACTCTCCTCCTGCCTCACCGCCTGAAGCCCAGACCGCGGAGTAGCCACGCATGAAACGGGAAAAAATCCGGGTTGCCTTGCTGTACCGTGGCCCGCAACATGAAGGGAAGGATGTTTTTTCCTCCTTTGTCCCCATGGGGCTTTTCAATGTCTTAAAAAGCCTGCGCGAGGCAGGATACGACGCCAGCCTGCACAACCTCTCCCATACACCCCGCGCCGGCCTGGCCGAGGCCATGCGCCATCTCGACGCCGCAGCCTATCTCCTCTCCGCTTTTTTCGGCTGCCACCATGAGGCGTATGGACTGGCCAGGATGGCAAAGAAGGCCTCCCCCACCGCCTCCGTTATCCTGGGCGGCCCCCTTTCCGTGCTCGGCCCGGCCATTCTGGAGCGGGTACCGGAGATCGATTTCATCATCCGGGGGGAAGGCGAAGAAGCAAGCGTATCCCTGCTCGATTCCATTTTCTTCGGGCAGGGTCCGATATCCTCGACCCACGGCGCGATTTTTCGCACCCCGGACGGGATCAGCGAGATTCCCACCCGGCTGCTCGCTGATATCGACCGCTGCTTCTTTTTGCCCTCCGAAGTGATGCCCCACTGCCATGGGGTTCAGCCGGAAAATTTTGCCGTACTCATCTCCTCCCGGGGCTGCCCATACCGTTGCGCCTTTTGTTCCTCCACGGCACTCTGGCAGAACCGGGTCCGCCACCACAACGTGGCTCTGCTGCTCCGTTACCTCCACGACCTGCGCACCGCAACCGGAGCCATCTATTTCAGCCTGCGGGACGAAAATTTTCTGGTCAACCGGACCCATGTGCAGGAGTTCACCGCAGCGCTCAAGCAAAGCGGCCTCCACTACCTCTGGAATGCCCAGGGCTCGCCCCACCTGCTTGACGATGAGCTGGCCCGCACCCTGGCCGAGG
>JAZDIS010000087.1:0-3906 GCA_043804705.1 Pseudomonadota bacterium
GCAAGGGGGAGAAAAACCACAAAACCAGCCAGGGGGCGGCCTGCAACAGGCTGGCCGGCATGACGCGCCAGATCGCCCACCCCACGATAACGCTGAAGATGCTTCCCAAGGCGAGGCTTGCGACAAAGAGCGGTTGCCGACGGGCACTGCTCCAATGGGTTGCCTGAGCCGTCCACTCCAACAAGCCGCGTTGGGAGACCATGCGACGGTACCAGACCCGGGAAATGGCATCCAGGGTCACCGCTGCCTGGTGCGGCAGCAGCGCGGCATCAGTGGCAGCCCGCAACAGATCGTGCAACATCTTGGACGGGGAGAAGTACTTTAATCCCTTGTGGGTGGTAGCCATGGTAAAGGGCTGCGCCAAGGGGTGAAAGAGCAGTTGCATGCCGACCACCAGCGTGGCGATTCCACCGATTTGCGGGGAGATAAACCAGGAGGCGGACAACAGGAGCAGGCTCGTGACTGGCAGGAGGCTACGGCGCAAATTGTCGAGGATCTTCCAACGGTTCAAGGGGGAAAGCGGGTTCGGTCCCTGTCCGTCCGAAGCCTGGGGAACACGCGGAAAAATCCACCCCGCTATCTGCCAGTCACCGCGAATCCAGCGATGGGCCCGGCTGCTGTAGCTCTGATACCCTTGCGGAAAATCATCAAAAAGCTCAATATCGCTGGCCAGACCAACGCGGACATACGCCCCTTCGAGCAGGTCATGGCTCAGTACCCGCTCCTCAGGGAACCGTCCGGAGAGCACCCGGCTGAAGGCGCGGACATCGTAGATCCCCTTGCCATGGTACGATCCTTCCCCGCTTAAGTCCTGATAGAGATCGGAAATCACCTGGGTATAGGGGTCGATCCCCACTGCATCGCTGAAAAGCCGGCTGAAGACCGAGGCGCTCGTGCTCGGCAAGGTCGGGCTCACCCGCGGCTGGATGATGGTATAGCCGTCCATGACCCTGCCTGCGGCATCGAAGCGGGGCTGATTGAGGGGATGCGCCAGGGTCTCGACCAGTCTGCGGGCCGAGGCGTGCGGCAACTGGGTGTCGCTGTCCAGGGTGATGATGAAACGGATGTCCGCCAGCTGATCCGGGTCGCCCACGTATACCAAATCTGGAGCATTTTCCGGCCGCGTCCCGTCGATCAACCGGTTCAGTTCCTCCAGCTTGCCCCGCTTTCGCTCCCAGCCGATGAATTTCTGCTCGGATTCGCTCCAGGTGCGCTCCCGGTGGAAGAGGAAAAAACGCTCGCCGCCATGGCGTGTATTGAGCTCCGTGAGGTATGCTTTTGCGATTTCGAGCAGCCCTGTGTCCTCTTCACGGGAAAACGTGGCTGAATCGGTGTAGTCCGAGAACAGGCTGAAGAACAGATTTGCTTCCTTGTTGGCCAGGTAGCGAATCTCCAGCTTTTCCACCTCGTCTTGGATCGCCTCCGCATTCACCAGCATCATCGGCACGACCACCAAGGTGCGGAAGGCATCGGGAATGCCAGACTTCTCGAAATCCATCTTGGGCAAAGGCCGGGGCGGCAAAAATCGCGTGATCAGGTAATTGACCACCTCGATGGCCAACTGGCTGACCGGAATCAGCAGGAGCAGGACCAGCCCGGCCCGGATGGCGAGCGATGGCCCAATCCGGCCGAAGCCGGGGAACAAGCCAAAAACAACGAGCAGAAAAACGAACAGCGCGGAGAAGCCGCCGATGCCGGAGGCGTAAAGGGCAAGGTGGTGGCAATAGATCCATTCCAGCATGCGGTAACGGGGCTTTTCACGGCAGGCCAACAGCCGGGCCAGCTCAGCCCGTCCCTTGCCGACCAGCCAGGTGCCGACGTAGCTGCGTTGTGCATCGCCTGTTGCTTCATGCCCTGCCTGGGTTGCCAGCGTGATGACACGCCCGGCAACCTGTTGTTCGGGTTGGCCGGCAGCGCGGGCAAGGTCTTCGATCGCCCGGCGGCAACGGTCGCGGGTTGCGAAATCCATTTCAAGATAGATTCCGGACGGATCGCGGCGCAACACCTGCTCCACCCGGCTGAGCTGCTCGAAGATCTCCCGCCAGTCAAGCAGGGCAAGCTGGCGCAGACTGGTGAAGGCATTGCCGCTGGCCAACTGCTCCCTGGTCTGCCGGTTCTGCTCCCGGAGATTGAGGTCGTGCAGGGGGGTTTTGAGCGTGCGCTCAAGCCAGTTTTTGACCGGCGCCAAGGCTGCGGCCTCGTCGTACAGCAGACTTACCAACTGCGTAGCGAAATACGGGCTGGGAACCACCTCCGAGGCAGCAAGTTCCTCCAGAATTGCGAAGAGATGGCTGGCATCGCGGCGATTGGCGGCGATCAGCCGGTTTGCCCAAAAATCCGCCAACTGACGCTCACGCAGATTGGTCAGGGCGGTGACGGCCAGATTTTGGATGCTTTCAATCAGCGCGATGCGCAGCATTTGCGGGGTCGCCCAGAGCTCGCCGATGGTCAGCGTGCGCACGGATTGGTGGGCCTCGATAAACGCCAGGATATTCTCCCGGTCAAGACGCAGCTCCGTATGAGCAACAAGGTTCTTGGCCAGACCATAGACGCACGGCAAACCGCGATAAGGCTCAGAGGCCAGGGTGGGCAACTGCTGGTAAAAACGCCGGGGAAGGTTCCGTAATACATCGCGGGTATTTCCTTCCAGAATGTACTCGTTATCAAGAATCCAATCGGCCGCAGGCGTGGCTTTTTGTTCCAAGCGGCTCGCCGCGGCAAGGTCCGTACAGACCTGCCTGACCCATTGCCGAGACTGCTTGAGGCGCTTGAGCAGTTCAAAACTGCGATGCTGCTTCAGGTTCACCTGCTGCTCCCGGGCATGACGCTGTGCATGTTCAATAACCTGGGCAGGGGAAAGCTTTACCTTGATGCTCCGCGCTTCAGCCCGCCTCTCGCACTTGCGATGCATGACGAACAGCGTCGGAGGGATATCGCCGATTTCCCTTAGCAGTACCACCGGGCGCGGTAAAGATTCGACCGGCGCCTGGAGAATAAGGACCGATTCCCCGGAGACAAGCCAGCGGGCGTGATCACGTATGATCCCTGACTCGACCCCATATCTGGAGCGTCGTAGCCATAATAGCGCTGCCATGGCGCCGATTGTGGCCGTTGCCATGAACACCGTCAGCGTAAAAAGGCTTCCGCGCGCAAGCAAACCCAACCCGTCCAGAACGAGAAAAGCAACTCCGGAGATCCCGCCGGAAAAAATGACACCCAGAGCCACGCCGCAGGCACGGCGCCAGAGGAAGGTATCCCTTATGTGAACTTCTCCGTTCGTCCTCTTGTGCACCAAGGCGGTGCGGTGGAAATTCTGCCTCGCCAGTTCCCGAAGGGCTTTACGCGCTTCATCATGTTTTGCGAAATAACCAATTAGAATGCCGACGCCCACGATTTATCCTTTACGCAACGTAGTCCAAGAATCCGGTCATAGTGAAGTCTTTCGCTATGACCGGAGGCTCGGTAAGAAACTGTACGGACTGTACCAGAAGATTGTCCCAAGTTCTGGGTTGAGAAATAGAACCGGAAGGCTGTACGGTTGCCGGCTTCGCACGCGGAATGCGTTTTTGCCGCATACCCCGGAGACCACCAAGCCGGCATTAATTATGCCCATTTGCTGGCGATGTTGACCGAACTCCCCAGAGTGGGAAAGCCGGCCTGCGCCTCAACCACGCTTAGATCCGTGCCATGCGTCCGGGCTTGGACTTCGGCTTGGTCTGGGCCAGCGCCTCGTCGGCGAACGCAGCGGACCGATAGAGCGCCAGCCGCTCCTTCTCGATGGCCGCCTCCACCCGCTTGGCGAGTTCAGCGGCGCCCGGATGCGCGGGTGCCAGCGTGCGCAGTTCGGCAAGCTGTGCTCGCGCCTCCTGGTACTGGCCCTGGTCATAGGCCTTCTGTGCAGCGCCC
>JAZDIS010000088.1:0-2011 GCA_043804705.1 Pseudomonadota bacterium
GCAGCTTGCCGTGGATCGGGAAAACTTCGGCCGCGCCATCTTCAACATCATCGAAAATGCCATGGAGGCCATGGAGGATCCGCCAAGGCGGCTCACCATCAGCACCGCCAGCGCGGCAGGCTTCCTTGAGCTCCGTTTTCAGGACAGCGGCAAGGGCATCGACCGCGACAAGATCAAGAGCATCTACGACCCCTTCTTCACCTCCAAAACTTACGGTCCCGGCCTGGGACTCACCTTCGCCCTGAAAGCCGTCCAGAACCACAACGGCCTGATCGCGGTGGAAAGCGCGGCGGGCCAGGGCACCACCTTCACCATCCGCCTGCCGATCCGCCCGAGCCGTTGATACCTGCATTCCCACCGCGCATGAGTTAAACGGCTATATCCGGCAGTTGAATGCCGCGACATGACAGCAGGGCCATCCACCTCCCTATTTTCCCATCCGCTCCGGCAGGTCCCTGATATGCACATCCTGCTGCGGGAAGGGGATGGAGATGCCGTTTTCGCCAAAAGCCCTGTACACGGCCTTTAAGAGGTTGTGGATCTCCAAGCCCTTGAGCCGGGGGTCCTCGACCCAGCAGAGCAGTTCGAAATCAAGGGACGATGGCCCGAAAGAGCGCAGCCGCACCCTGGCCTCGGGGTCCTTGACCACCGCCGGATTAGCGGCGGCCACCGCAAGCAGCACCGCCTCGACCTGCTCCAGGTCGCTGCCGTAGGCGACCCCCACCGGCACCCTGATCCGGAAGCGGGGGACCGGCGCGCTTTCGTTGATGATCTTGCTGTTGGCCAGGATGGAATTGGGAATGGTGATCAGGACATCATCCCTGGTTTTTATCCGGGTGGAACGGACGCCGATCTCCACCACCTCGCCCCGCTGGGCGTTGTCGATGATGACGTAGTCGCCCACCTTGAATGTTTTATCGGCAAAGATGCTGATGCCGCCGAAAAAATTGGCCAGGCTGTCCTTGGCCGCCAGGGCCACGGCGATCCCGGCGATCCCGGCGGAGGCGAAGAGGGGGGCCAGGTTGACGTTCCAGATGGAAAGAAGCCAGATCAAGGCGGAAACGATGACGATCACCCGGACCACGTTTTTCAGCAGGAGAAAGAGGTCGGCCCCGATCTTGCCGCGCCCGGAAATGGATTCCAGATAATGCTCGCCCAGCACCATGAAAAGACGCAGCGCGGCAAGGGTCCAGACGATCAGGGCAATGCTCTGCGCCGCGGCGGGCACGAACTTCTCCCAAGGCGGGGCAAGGCCTGGCGGCATGGTCACGGCATGGAGAATCCCGACAAAAAACACACTGAAAACAATGGGGGTATGCAGGATCTCAATGACCTTGTCGTCGAGTTCGCTGGTGGTACAGGAGGCGGCCAACCGCTTGAGAATGCGGTTGACAAAGATATCCGCCGCCTTGGCCAGCACGGCATAAACCGCGATCACCATGAGCCGCTGGATGATGGGCAGCCGGGATAGTTCCTGGAGAAGGGGGGGAATGTCCATGTATTCACTCATTTTTATGTTATGCCAAAATTTTATCAACAGGAAGTATTTACCTTCCGTCACCTTTTCTATTGCCAGCGGCGACCAAAATATTTTCTGATTAGCGCTAATCAGGAAATATTTTTACGGGCTATGTTCTTTAAAATCATTTCTTTTGCCTCATCGCGGGCTACACCGGCACCATTCTCAAGCTGGGAAACCGATGTTTGAATGTCTTGCAGGAGTTCAATTTTTTCCTGCATGGCTTCATATTCGCCGACGTCAAGCAAAACCGCGGCACCTTTGCCATGTTGGGTGATAATCAATGGTCTTTTGGTATCATGGACCTGTTTTAAAAATGAAGCGATGCCGGTTCTAAACTCTGACATGGAACGAATGTCTTGATCAATTTTCAACCGTTGCATAATATACCTCCGGTGGATTTAAGTACGTTATATTGTACACTGCTTGGTGCGTGCAAGTGTATGTCTTTTTCGCACCATAACGAGACTGTAGAAACCAGTTTTGGAAGGG
>JAZDIS010000089.1:0-2908 GCA_043804705.1 Pseudomonadota bacterium
CCAGCCTTGGCCATGGCTGTCAGTCGTTTGGCAAAGCGATTGGTTTGGTGAATTTCCAAGAGAATCTTTTCCATGCTCACACCCTTGTCCCGTGCAGGGCCGCACCCAGGGCGCCGGTGATGTCGGGCAGCTCCGGCACCAGCACCCGCACCCCCGGCAATCTTTTTTCGAGCAGCTCCACCATGCAGGGGTTGCGCGCTACCCCGCCGGAAAAGGCGACCGCCTCGCCATGCCAGATTCGGGCCAACATCCCGGCCAGACGGTCGGCCACCGAGGAGTGCACGGCCCTGGCGATCCAGTCGCGGGCAATACCCCGGTTCTTCATGGAGATCACCTCGGACTCGGCAAAGACCGTGCACATGGAGTTGATCTGTACCTCCCGCTCGGCACCAAGCGCGGCCAGGCCGAACTCCTCCAGGGTGTATGCGAGGGAGGCGGCCATGATCTCCAGAAACCGCCCGGTGCCTGCGGCGCATTTGTCGTTCATCTGGAAATTGCTCACCCGGCCCGCCGCATCCAGGTTGATCACCTTGGAGTCCTGACCGCCCACATCAACGATGGTGGCGCAGCCGGGAAACTCATGGAAAATGCCGAGGGCGTGCGCTTTGATCTCGGTGATCACCGCATCGGCGAAATGCCCGGCAGCCAGGTGCCTGCCGTAGCCGGTGGCCACCACGACCTTGGCGCGGTACCCGGCGATCATCTTCTCCGCCTGGCGGTGCGGCTCGAAACCCGACGGCTCGATCCGGTGCTCCACCAGCCGCTCCCCGTCCCAGACCGCCATTTTGACGGTCCGGGAGCCCAGATCAACCCCGATGTACATGGTTACTCCCCGATCTGCTCAAGGAAGGCCTCGATCCGGGTTTGGAGCTGGCCGATATCCTCGGGGGAGTAATCCGACTCGATGGACAGGTAGGGTATCCCCTCCCGCTGACAGGCCTCGCGGATTTTAATCTCCTCGATGTTGTAGGTATGGCAGAACTGCAGCGAGTAGTGGAGGATTCCCTGGGCAGCCGAATCCCGGTACTCCTTCAAGACCTGGGTCACCCTCTCGTCATTGGGCGTAAAACAGGAGCAGTCGATCCGCATGTAGCGGTCGGTGAGAGCGGCCAGCTGTTGATCCATGTCCTGACTGCCATCGGTGATGCAATCCTTGAAATAGCGGGTGCCGATGCAGGACTCCTCGCCCACGATAACCGCGCCGGCGCTTTCCACCAGATTGTGGATCTTCCAGTTGGGCAGGGCCATGGGGGTGCCGGAAACCATCACCCGTAGAGCGTTCTTGGGAAACGCCCCTTCGCCCTTGGCAACGCGGGCCTCCAGTTCATCGCACAGCTCATTGACTTTGGCCGCGAAGCGGACGGGCTCGTCGTAAAAGGCGATTTGCTCGATCAACAGAGAATCCTTGCCGCTGATGGGGGCGGGGCTTGCCGCCCTAAGCCTGGTGAGGCGCTGCAAGGCCAGCCGTTTGCCATTGATGATCTTGATGGCTTCGGCCAGTTGCTCGGAGCTGATGGCCTTGCCGCAGACTTCCTCGATTTTGGCCTTGAAGTCCTTGACCTCCACCAGCCACAGGACGCGGTCCCGCTCTTTCTTCATCTGGGGGATTTCCATGACGTAGGTCGGCACCAAGCGATCGAGAATCTCCCAGGTCTTTTTCTTGGCATCGCAGGTCGTCTCGCCATAGACGAAATCAACTGCCTGGAAATACGGACAGATGCGGCCTGCCTTGAAGCCGAAGGCCGATTTGACCATGGGGCAGATGTTACGGGGCAGGATTTTTTCGGCATCGGGGATGGAGCCGGGTGAACCGCCGCACAACCCGACGCAGATGCCGTCCGCCGCCACCACGATCTCTTCCGGGATATAGACGCAGAAGGTGCCGACCACCGGCCGCCCTTCCTTCTTGGCCTGCATCAACTCTTGGACCCGCCCGCCGAAAATTTCAGAAATCATCTCGTCGAAATAGGCCATTTTTTGCGGACGATTGGCTTGGGACAAGAAAATTTTGTCATAGGCGGTGCCCAGCATCTGCCGTGCCTTGTCGAAGCGCTCCACGTCCATATCAAGTTCGTGCCACAGTTCGGGATAGGCCTTTATCTTAAAGTCTTGCATAATGCCTCCTTGTTTGTTCCGTTGTTGTCTTCTCCCGCGAGGCCACAACCCTTATCCGGGCAGGGGTATGACGTCTGTCAGCAGTAATGGCGGCCTTTGAGCGGACATGATTCATAATCCGGACACGCGGCGCAGGCCGCGTATCTGACGGAGTCCTCCGCCCCCCATAAGCCTTTTACGCTCAGCGCGCACTTGTGCGTGCATTCGTTGCAGGATGCCGGTTCACTGTCTCTGATTTTCTGCCAGCCCTTTTCGGCAAGCATGGAGGCGACCCTGTCATTGCAGGCCTGACAGAGATGGCAGAACAGGGTTTCCTCGGATGTCTTGCGTTTCCAGGTAGGCATTTAACGCACCTCGGTTGTGACGCGCAGGCGCCGTGGCCCCACCCCATGGTCCCGGAAGAACCGCAGCCGCATTGTTTTCCATCCGCGTTCCAGGCACAAATACAGGGGCTACTTTTCCACCGGCAGACCTGCTTCTTTCCAGTCGGCAAAGATCGCCTGGTTGATTTTCTCATAGCCGAGTTTTTGCAGCTTGCGGTAGGCGTTGTAGCTGCGGCCGCCGGAGTTGCAATAGACGATGATCTGCTTCTTTTTGTCCAGGGTGCCTGAGCGCGCGGCGAAACCTGCCACCGGGATGTTGATCGCGCCGGGGATGTGGCCTGCGGCGAACTCCTCCGGGTCGCGTACATCCACCAGGGTGTAGGTGCCGGTCGTCTTCTTGATCAGGGCCTCAAGCTCCTTGGGTGCAAGTTTGCTGGTATCGATCTTCTTCTCGTAATCCGGCCCGGCAT
>JAZDIS010000090.1:0-13890 GCA_043804705.1 Pseudomonadota bacterium
GGCATTGAGGGTCTTGGTGAACTCCGCGAAGGCATTGCCTTCCTTGCCGACGGCAAACAACGCCTTGGCGTCTCGTTTGGCCAATACTGTGTTCTTCACTGAATACCTCCCACCGTATCAAGAGACAGCTCAACCATCCTGCTCTGATCCGCAGGCTGAATATTCTTTTTGATCAACTCTTCCGCCAGCAGCACGGCTTGCTCGGCAATCTCGCCCTTCAGCCGGGTCTTGGCCTCGGCCAGCTCATGGGCCACGGCCATCTCCGCCTGGCGCTTGATGTCGCCGGCATTGCGCTCGGCATCGGCAATGATTTTTGCCTTCTCTGCCTCACCCTGCTTGACCGCTTCGGTGATGATACTGTTCACCTCATCATCGAGCCTGGCGATCTTGGCTTCGGCCTCCTTGTACAGCTGCTCTGCTTCGGCCTTCCGGGACTCCAGGGCCTCAAGCTGATCCTTGATCCCGTCCCGACGGCTGCTCAAACCATCGGCAAAGGGCTTCTTCAAAAAGAACACCAGAATAAAGGCCAGACCGGCGAAATTCGTGGTCCGCCACAGGAGATCCAGCCACTTCTCTCTGGGGATAGCGCCGTCGCCGGAGGCATATGCCGTAGCGGCAAGAGCCAGCACCACCAGCACCGACAAAACCGTGAGGCCGGTTTTTTTCCAAGATGCATTCTTCATTTACAGAGCCCTCCCCAAAACCTTGCCCGCCATCTCGCCGGCAAAACCAGAGATTTGGCCCTGCAACTCGGTCCGAGCAGCGGCAAACTGCTTTTCTATTTCGGCCAGCTGACCGGTTTTCTGGGCGTCAATCTCCTTGCGGATACCAGCCAGTTTTTCCGTGCTTTCGGCAAGGGCCGCATTCCGGGCAGTCTCGTACTCTTTTTTGGCCCTGATCCTCGCGTCCTTCATCTTCTGCGCAAACTCATCAAGACGCAACACGGCATTTTTCTTGAATTGATCAATGCCCTCATCAAGGCCGCCGATCTTCTTCTGCCGCTCTTCGATAATTGAGCGGATCGGTTTGTACAAGACTGCATTCAGAACGACAATAAGCAAGAGCATATTGGCAATCTGAATGAGCATGGTCAGGTCGATGGTAATCATTACTGGCCCCCGTTTTTCTTGACAATTAATATATGAAAAATTCTTAGTATGTGCGCGCGAAATGAATGCCTGTTCATTAACAATTGAACGGTTCTAATCGAATTTATTTTGCCTGTCAATACATTTTCCCGCTGCCTTTTCCCCCGTTTTCCCCTAGGTATTTCTACCGAAACAAAGGCCGACGATTTTATTTCCCGCCGGTATTTCCTCGTTTAAGAGGAAGCGTTGGCTCCCTGCCCGCCGATAATGCCGGGCACCGCCGCGAGCGCCTCGGGCAATTTATCCGCCATGGTCCCCCCGGCCTGGGCCATGTCCTGGCGTCCGCCCCCGCTGCCGCCCACCATGGACGCCACCTCTTTCACAATCCGGCCGGCATGGAACCGGGCGGACAGATCCTTGGTGACCATGGCCAGCAGGCTCACTTTTCCTTCAAAGACGCCGCCTAAAACCGCGATGCCGCTGCCCAGTCCGTCCCGCACCCTGTCGCCGGCCTCCCGCATGGTTTTCGCCGAATCCATGGCGATCTGGGCGACAACTACCTTGACCCCCGCGATCTCCTGGGCATTAGCGAGCATCGCGTCGAGATCATTGACGGAAAGATCCGCGGTCAACCGGCTCACCTCCCGCTCCAACTCTTTCTGGCGGGCCAGCATTTTTTCAAGCCTTCCGGCCAGTTCGTCCGGGGAGGTCTTGAGTTTGGCCGCCAGCATGCCCAGCTGCGCCTCAACCTGCTGGAACCGCTCCATGGCCCCAAGGCCGGTGACCGCCTCGATCCTCCGTACCCCTGCGGCGATGCCGCTTTCGCTCAGGATCTTGCACAGGCCGATCTCGCCGGTCGCAGCCACATGGGTGCCGCCGCACAGCTCCTTGCTGATCTCCCCCACGGAAACGACCCGGACTTTTGTCTCGTATTTCTCGCCGAACAGGGCCGTGGCCCCGCCCCGGATCGCCTCTTCCCGGTCAAGCACCGCGGTAGACACCTGGGCATTGGCCCGGATCCCCTCGTTGACGATCTTTTCCACCCGGGCAAGCTCTTCGCGGCTCAGCGGAGAAAAATGGGTAAAATCGAAGCGGAGCCGATCCGGATTGACCAGGGAGCCGGACTGCTTGACATGCTCGCCCAGCACCTCACGCAGGGCGGCCTGCAAAAGATGGGTGGCGGTATGGTTGCCGGCCGTGCGCCGGCGCTTGCCTTCCGCCACCTTGAGCTCGACGGTCTCGCCGAGGGCCAGGCTGCCTTCCATAACCTCGGCCTGATGGAGAATGAGCCCATCCCCCACGGCCACGGTATTTTCCACCCTCGCCTTGCCCTGCGGCCCGATGATCATGCCCCGGTCGCCGCTCTGCCCGCCGGACTCGGCGTAAAACGGGGTTTCCGGGCAGACTACGGAGATCTGCTCACCGGTCCCGGCCTGCTCAATGCTCTCGCCGCCGGCGCTCACCAGGCCGCTGATGGCCCCGCGCTGATGGCGCGTTTCATAGCCGGCAAAACGGGTCCGCAATCCCTTGTCCAGCAGGGCGCGCACCCCTGGCCCCATTTCGGCCAGCGAGGTGGCTTTCCAGGATTTTTTGGATTGATTGCGCTGCACCTCCATGGCCGCGTTGAACCCGGCCTCGTCGGCGAGCATGCCCTTTTCGATGGCGATGTCCTTGACGATATCCACGGGAAAGCCGTAGGTGTCGTAGAGCTTGAAGAGGAACGCCCCTGCCACCGCCTTCTCACCACACTCCTGCAAGCGCTTCATCTCCTGGTGGAGCATGGCCAGGCCATGGTCCAGGGTTTCCAGAAAGCGCACCTCCTCGTTGTACACCACCTTGACCAGAAGCTCCCGCGCCCCATGGAGATGGGGATAGGCCTTGCCCATCTCCGCGATGACCGCCTCGGTGATTCCGGCCAAAAAGGGTTTTTTCAGCCCGAGCGAGCGGCCGAAACGGATGGCCCTCCGCATGATGCGGCGGAGCACATAGCCTCTCCCCTCGTTGGAGGGCAAAACCCCGTCGGCCACCAAAAATGTGGTGGCCCGGCTGTGATCGGCGATGACCCGCAGGGCCGTGTTGACGGCAGCGTCCTCTCCGTACTTCACCCCGGCGGCATCGGCGATGGCCGCGATGATGCCGGTAAAAAGGTCGGAATCGTAGTTGGTGAATTTCCCCTGGGTAACGGCGGCAATACGCTCCAGGCCCATGCCGGTGTCGATACTCGGCTTGGGCAGCGGGGTCAGGGTGCCGTCCTCGCTCCGGTTGAACTGCATGAACACCAGGTTCCAGATCTCCAGGAAACGGTCGCAGTCGCAGCCGAGCTGGCAGTCCGGCCTGCCGCAGCCCGCCTCCACGCCCTGGTCGATGTGGATCTCCGAGCAGGGGCCGCAGGGGCCGGTATCGCCCATGGCCCAGAAGTTGTCCTTTTCCCCCATCCGGACGATGCGGCCCTGGGGCAGGTCCTTGACCTTTTCCCAGAGTCCGAAGGCCTCGTCGTCGTCGTCAAATACCGAAACCCAGAGCTTCTGCGGGTCCAGCCCTACTTCCTTGGTAAGAAAATCCCAGGCATAGTGGATGGCGTCTTTTTTGAAATAATCTCCAAAGGAAAAATTGCCGAGCATCTCGAAAAAGGTGTGATGGCGCGCGGTGTAACCGACATTTTCCAGGTCATTGTGCTTGCCGCCCGCCCGCACACAGCGCTGGCTGGTCGCCGCCCTGACGTAGCCCCGCTTGTCCTCGCCCATGAAAACCCGTTTGAACTGGACCATCCCGGCATTGACGAACAGCAGGGTGGGGTCGTCATGGGGCACCAGACCCGAGCTTTCCACCACCGTATGGCCCTTGGCGGCAAAGTAGGTCAAAAATCGCTTGCGTATGTCGTTTCCGGTCATTGCCACATTCCTTCAAATTACAGAAGCGGAACGCCTTCGCATCCCGCTTCTTAATAAAGATATTTTCTGCCCAAGCCTGATCAGTCGGCGGCCACAGCCTTTGCCACCGGTCCTTTTTCACCCATTGCGGGCAAACCATACCCCAGGCGCACCTTTCTTTCAAGATCAGCGCACATCTCCGGATGCTCCTTCAAGAAGAGCTTGGAGTTCTCCCGGCCCTGGCCGATGCGCTCGCCGTTGTAAGAGTACCAGGCCCCGCTTTTCTCGACAATATCCTGGGCCGTGGCCAGATCGAGCAGATCTCCGACCTTGGAAGCGCCTTCGCCATAAATAATGTCGAACTCGGCCTCTTTAAAAGGCGGAGCCATCTTGTTTTTCACCACCTTGACCTTGGTCCGGTTGCCGATCACCTCCAGCCCGTCTTTAATCGCAGCCTGGCGCCGGATATCGAGCCTGAGCGAACTGTAAAACTTGAGGGCGTTGCCGCCCGTGGTGGTTTCCGGGTTCCCGAACATAACCCCGATCTTCATCCGGATCTGGTTGATGAAGATGATCGCGGTGTTGGTGCGCTTGAGCACCCCGGTGAGCTTGCGCATGGCCTGGGACATGAGCCGGGCCTGGAGTCCGACATGGGAGTCTCCGGCGTTGCCGTCGATCTCCGCCTTGGGCACCAGGGCCGCCACCGAGTCCACGACAATGACGTCCACCGCGCCGCTGCGGATAAGGATCTCAACGATCTCCAGGGCCTGCTCGCCATAGTCGGGCTGGGAAACGAGAAGATCGTCAACCTTGACCCCGAGGCGCTCGGCATAGCCGATGTCCAGGGCATGCTCGGCATCGATAAAGGCGGCGGACCCTCCGGCCTTCTGGGCCTCGGCGATGATATGCAGGGCCAGGGTCGTCTTGCCGGAAGATTCCGGCCCGTAGATTTCCGTAATCCTCCCCCGGGCCACGCCGCCGACCCCGGTGGCAATATCGATACTCAGGGTGCCGGTGGAGATAACCGATACCGCCTCCCGTTCGTCGGTGCCCAGCCGCATGATCGATCCCTTGCCGAACTGCTTCTGGATCTGAAAAATCGCGGTATCAAGGGTTTTGTTCTTATCTTCGGCTGTGGCCATGTTGCAAGTCTCCCGGTATGAGAAATTATCGTCGGTTCGTTTTACACTGTCCGTCAGCCATTATCAAGACCAAGCTATCAAGACCAAGCAGGTGGCGGCGCAAAAGATCAAGCGCTGTCTGGCCGGCCAGGGCCTGCACCTGCCCGCGCTCCCCGGAAAAATGGAAGAGAAAGGTCTGGGTTTTGTCCGGACCGGCCAGGCCGAAATAGACCGTGCCCACCGGTTTGTCTTCGGTGCCGCCGGAGGGTCCGGCAATGCCCGTTACGGCAAGGGCATGGTCAACCGGGGTCACCCGGCGCATCCCCTCGGCCATGGCCCGGGCACAGTCCGCGCTGACCGCGCCGGAACGCAGGAGGATCTCCCGGTTGACCCCGAGCAGACGCTCCTTCAGGGCATCGCTGTAGGCCACCACCCCGCCGGAAAAATAGGCGGAACTTCCGGCGACCCTGGTCAGGGTATGGCCGATGAGCCCGCCGGTGCAGGATTCCGCCACGGCCACGGTCTGGCCGCGCCCGGCAAGCAACTTCCCCACCACGCCCTCCAGGGTATCCCCCCCGGAGCCGTAACAGCAATCACCAAGGAAGGCCGCCACCTGCCCGTCGTATTTTTTAAAGACCGCCTCGGCCTCCTGATTTGTAGCGCCGGTAACGGTGAGACTGACATGCACCTCGGGAAACACGGGATAATAACCGATCCGCACCCTGGGATCACGGCCCTCCAGATGGGCCAGCTTCCGGTTGATTTCGGACTCGGCCAACCCCACCACCTTGTACACCTTCTGGCGCACCTGGCGGACCTCCTCGCCTTCCCAGACAGCGAGCCGGGTGATCACCGTTTCCAAGAGCAGATCCTTCATCTCCTGCGGCACCCCAGGGAGAAAAAAGATGGGCTTGCCGTCCTGGACCAGAAAATATCCGGCCATCTTTGCTTCCGTGTGCAGGGCATGGGCCCCAGCCGGCAACCAGGCCAGTTTTTCAAGGGAGATCTGCTGACCGGCCGGCAGATTCTTGTCATGCTCCTGGATTTTCTTGAATATTTCCGGATAAAAGGTGGCTGGCCTGGCAAGGGCCGAGGAAACCGCGGCATTGGTCAGATCATCGGTGGTCGGACCCAACCCCCCGGTGACAATAACAAAATCCGCCCGGCGCAGAGCCCGTTGCAGGGTGCGGCCGATGAGCTCCGGCTCATCCCCGATGGTGGTCATGGCCAGAATCTCATGGCCCGCGGCAAAAAGCTGGCTGGCCGCGAAGTGGCTGGTGGTGTTCAGCACACTCCCGGAGGTCAGCTCATCGCCGATGGCGATTATTTCTCCAAGCATCCCCGCCTCATAAGAAAAGATTTTTGCCGCAATATACACGGAATGAACGCTTCACGCGAGAGCTTGCTATAAGGTTATTGCGGAGTGTTCGTGAATCGTTCCACAACTTCAGACGCACCGAGTGTCCATAATTTCATAGCAGGATCAACCCGAACACGACGGTAGTTCGTCATTTTTCCAATTCACCCCGGACGATGCGGTTCACGATGTTCACCACATCCTACCAAGACCCAATTTTGCAGACAGTGCCTGCACAATTCTGGAATCGGGGCGACCGTAGGATGCCGGTGAGGAACGAACCGCATCACTCGAACAGCATGGCGTCGATGCGTTCACCCAAAACCCGGGTGGACCAGCCTTCGAGCTGCGCCATCTGGGTGTAGAACTCACGTTTGAGGGGATCGTCGATGGCGATCAGGGTGCGAAAATGAGTCCAGCTCAATTTTGCACTCAGTGCGTGCAAAATGTTTAGGTCGCTGAAAGACTCGGAGAAAAGCACCATGTTCGCCAAGTTCCGCTGCGTCCAACCTTTGCCATACAAGGTGGTGAGCTGTCTGGCCAGGTGAGGGATGATCTCTTTGCCGTACTCGGCGCGTTCACCCTTGAGAACCTCGGCATGGATGCGCTGCCCCACCTGCCAGTACAGCAGGGTCAATTCGGCATTGACCGCCACCGCCGCCCGCTGCCGGGCAGAGTCGATGAGGGTTTTGATCTCATGGAACAGGGGGAGAGGTTTCGGAAGCTTGGCAATCATGCGCTGGCCTCCCTGGGGATTTCGGCTTGGGGGGGTTGCCAGTTGCGGACGTCTATCTTGCCGGTGACAGCGGCGGAGATGAGAGCGGGCTGGAAGCTCTTGTACTGATACTGTTGTTTATAGCTGCCGGAGACAAATTCTTCGAATTTCATCGCTTCCCCTTAGGCCACCGTGACCTGGCCGTTCATCAGCATGGGCAGGAGCCAGTCGCGGAGTTGGGTGAGGTGCTGGTTTCCTTGCTCCAGCACATCCTGGCGCTTGAAGATGGAATCGACCGTGTTTGTGAATCGCTCCACAACTTCAGGCGCAGGCAGGCAGACTTTTATGGTCTTCAGCACCGTTCTGGAAACCTCCTTGAAAGTCGAGCCGGAAGCATACTGAGTGATGGCCTTCAAAGAATTTTTTACGGTGTAGTAAACGAAGGACGAGGAGCGAAAATATTGGGCTCCGTCTCCATTTGTTTTTTATATTTTCTTTTTGCGCTGCTCCAATACCAATTCGGCATGATGTGCAAACACAGCCGGCACCCCATCCGTTAAAATGTTACCCAACCAGAGCGGGTCCTTGCTGTCGGTGAGCAAATAGGGGTCGGCGGCATCCAGAATTGCCACAAGCAATCCCCACCGCCGATTATATGATGCGGATGGGAAAGCCCGAAGGAGTGCCTGGATATTGTTTTCCTGGCGGTGGTGCTCAAGCGCGCTTATTGCGGCGTGTCTGACCTCTGTCGCGCTGTCCTGGTCGGCAAGATGCTCAAGTGTATCGGCAAGCAATGGGATGGGCAGCCAAGCGGCCAATTCGGCAGCGGCTTTTCGCACGGAAACTGCTCCTCTCATTCGCTCGGCAACCAGATTGGCAACGGTGGTTGGATCAAGTCGGCGCAACGCGCGTCCCGCAGCATTTCGCAAAGTGCCTCGTTCGGTCACGATTGCTTTTTCTATCAGCTTTTCAGCGGCGGCCTTCGGAGCTATTCGCAGCAAAAGACAGCACAACTGACGCTCCACCTCTGGATGGAATTGAAACGCATGCTTGATGGCATCGACAGCCCGCGTTGGATCGAATTTCGCTAGGCCTTCGATGGAGCGAACAATTTCCGAGACGATTGGTGATCTGCTAGCAAAAGCCTTGCCAAAAATTTGTTCACGAAACCTTGGACTGTTTACTTCCACCGCAATTTCGTACGGCTTATCGCTGAAATAACCCGAATGCTGGCAACGATCAACCGCGACACAGATGCTTAGTTCCCTGGTTGCTGGGGCGGCATATAAAAGACGAATCACAAAATCATCGAGATCATTCCGCTTGGTTGCGCCCCGACTCTGCAGCCAAGCTCCGAGCAAGTCCAGGCCACGCCCCCCAAGACCCGCTAAAGCATTCAAACCCCACCGGGTATTTTTTGTCGTCTTCGCCAGACGCAAGGCAAGCTGTGCGAAGTCACCCGACCGATCACCAAGCTCCTGAAGTGCGATGCAAGCATATCCCGCCACTTTTCCTTCGGGTTCGGCGTGTTGCAGCACCGATCGCACTGCCGGAATCAGATCCGAGTCGCGGCTCAGCCAAGCAATGACCAGTGCGGCCAGCAGAGCATCTTCAGGTGGTGCCGCACTCTGCAATACCCTCAGAGCTTTCTCCGTAAGCAACTTGGACATTTGGCCGTAATGCGACCGAAGCCAGGCCAAGTTGATCGGCACTTCTGCTACACTATTGGCCCATAAAATTTCGATGAGAACCGAGTCGGCACCGAGTGCCGCGATCGCTTTGGTCGCTTGGAAAAATTCCATGTAAGGATCGGTTTCCAATTCCCCGTTGGCAGCGCGTGGAATTGGACGATGCGCGATCACGGCAAGCCTTTCAATGATGCCGACATCGTCACGAACAAAAGCCCAATTCAAACCGCTATGGCGAACCCAATAATGCTCCGATTCCAATTCCTTCTTGATCAAAACCGCGATGCCTTCCCCGCCTATAAGAAGCAAGACGCGACGGGCACTCTCACGAATTTGATCATGGTAGTTGCTGTTGGTACGCAACCGGCTGCACCCGACAATTGCAATCATCCGTTCCAGTTCCCCTCCGGCTTCCGCTTCGAGGACTGCCAACAATTCGAGGCAAGCTATTCGCCCTAAAAACTCCAATGACAGACCAAGCCGGTGAGGCTCTCCGATGACAGCCTCTTCCAACTGCTCATGCAAATCGCGGTCAAGGGAGCGAAGCAAGAATTCAAATGTTGCCACATCCATCTCGTTAGGTCGCTCATTATAGAGATCTTCGATCCTGCGGCGGCCTTTCGGTTCGGATTCGGCAAGTTCCCGGATACGCTGACGCGTCAGTTCCGACTCTACGCGTAACAAGCCTGGAAGCCAATGGTTACGGGTTAGATAACTCTCGAACTTTTCCACTTCTACAAGCCGTTCAATCGCGAGACGCGGAGCAAGCAGCGACAAGGCATAAAACGCTGCACTGCTCGCAAAATCATTCGAATTGGAGAGATGCTGCAACACGAATTCCAGCTTGCTTTGGTCCCCAAAGCGGGCGATACAATAAAGCGAACTGCGGGGTTTGCCGGCAGCAACTTTTTCTATCAAGGTGTTGCCAACTTCTTGCCAGATCGTAGGGGCATCGGAATGCTCCAGCCTTTTCAGCAGGTGTCCAAATTCCGAGACGCGCTCTTTTTCGGTATCGGCTACCAGAATGCGATTGCGAAGCCAGTTCGGCTCCAATTCGATTCCGGCGCGAAGGGCAGCAAAACTGGCTTTGTAGTCCACATAACGAGCGCCACCCTTGGGATCTTCCAATGTTTCGAGCCGTTGCTGGTGGATTTCCCAGAGACGATCAAGGCATTCGGGATCGGGCGCAGCAGTGAGTGCGCCGATGGCGACGTTCTGGCGATCAATGGACGATGACTTGAGCAATTCGGCTGCAATATCTGTCAGTTGAACGTTACTCTGCTTGGCAAGGCTGATGAAGGACTCGGTAATATGCTTCGTTACATAGCTGGGACCAGAGTTGGCGGTAAGGGTATTCAAGCGCTCCAGAAGAATTGGGACGGCACGTTGCCCGAGCGTTGGCAAGAGATGGCTATAAAGTGCGCCAAAATCAACGAATTCCCTGTGGCCCTCCATTTGCTCGACAATCTTGGCAAGCGCCGCAGCGTTGCTTGAGTCTTCCGCCAGCAGCCAGAATGTGTCCATCAAGACATAGCCTAGCCGTTTGAAAATAGGTTGATCTTGCTTCCCACTATTGTTAGCGAGTTTGGCGCCCAGATCGGCAATCGTCAAGACATTGCACTGGAATTGCCTGGAGAGAAATTTTGCAACAGCCCAGTTGAGCAAGCGATCATGCGCAAACTCAACCTCTCCCCCTTCATTGGGGCGCAACCACCCGGCGGCATCCAGCCGGGCCAGTGATCCATCCGTTAGGCCGATCTTTTGCCACATTGGCCGTGGCAACGGGTAGTGGCCATCTTCCAGCGCCAACGAAGCGAGAGCTCTCACAATCCCCCTATCACCTGACAAACACTTGGCGGTAATTCGTTGCCAGAACCTTTCAAATATCTCGTATTCACTTTGAGGTGCGGACAGTACCGATTCGTACGGAAGTTCCAGAAAGATGCCAGCAAGAATTGGATTGCATAGAAGCATCTTCAAATCCGGCGGGAGGTCAACCCATCGCCTACCGCTCGCCCCCATGAAACGATCAAGTTCGATGAATGAAAAGTTGCCAACCGAATGTACATGAATAAAATCGCTGTCGGTTATCTCCAGCGGCCCAGCCACGGTACTTGGAACGGACATGGCCAGACGCATGCCCCAGGCATTCCAGTCCTGACGCAAAAGATCGCGGGCCAGATCAACATCCTGGATGTCGTCAACCGCTACGGTCAACAACAAAGAATTTGCGTCGTCCAACAGTTCACGGAGAAAATGGGACACCGACACAAGCGATTTATCTGTGGTTTCTTGCAGGCCTTCTTGCCAGACATCGCGTGCCGCCTGACCCAAGAGGTCTTCACGGTTCCTTGCCATAGGCACCAGAGTGACGACCTGATGAGCCTGCCCCAGCGCGTCCAACAGCCGTCCAAGTTGCCAAGTCTTTCCTGAGCCGCTTTCTCCAGTAATCAGTAGCACCGGTTTATCCCCCGGCCATTCGGGGATATCACGGATATCTCGATCTGGTCGGTATTTCAACCGTGCAAGTCGGCGGTGGGTCAACGCGGCCATCGTTTCGGGAAGTCCAGCCACCCGGTGCAACCTTTCCGGATTGAGTCCGACATAACGAAACATGGCATCAATCCCAGGAGGATCGAACCGTTTTTCGCCCTCTCTCAATGCCTCGAAAAGAACCCCAACTAAACGTTCCCGTATGCCTCGCTCTTCCCCAAGGTTGGGCGCATAGCGTCGCAAGAGTTTCTCCACTTCAGCCGCACGGGTGCTTCCATTGGTGTCAAACTCCATTTCAAAGTGCGATAGGAGATGGAAAACAACCCTGCGCTCATCGGCAGTTGCCTGTTCACCTTTGGCTCGTGTCGCAACAACAAGGTGATCGAAGAACTCGCGGTTTGTAGCAGTGTGCCCGGGGGAAAATCTTTTTCTTTCGGTGTTATCAAGCGCATCCGGGTCGGCAGACAGCACCAGTTCGTCACAAAATTTTTCAAAAGGGGTTAACCGCCCAGGACGCCCATCCGTCACAAAACGATAACAAGCGTTTGTCGGGCACGAAGGCGGCACGGCTTTACGAAGACCGCAAAGGACATCAACAATGTCAGAGAGAGACCATGTGCCATTATTCCGTGTTTTATATTGCTCAACGAGATAGAGACTCGCTGTTTCTGCTCGCGCATCCCCACCATGACGAGGCTCCAGCACAAGGCAAGCGTCTTTGACTTCCTCGCCATGCAAGGTTCCGCTCAAGGAGACATTCGCCAACCACCCGAGATGGTGAATGATCTGATAGAGAAAGCCATTGATTGCGGCGGGGCCGCCAGCTTGTGTCATTTTCTCGCCTTGCTGTAAGAGAACCACTTCCTGTTAACGTAGGGAAATCATGGCCATCTCCCCATATTTATGTTTTTGAACTTGCTCAAATAAAAACCGCCGGGGAAACCCCGAAGCGGGCCGCCAGGGCCTTGGCCTGTCTGGCGTTGATCTCGCGTTTTCCCGTCAGTATCTCGCTTACCACGGATTGCCCGCCGATCTCCTCGGACAGATCGGTCTGCTTGAGTCCGTGCTGTTCCATGAAGAACCGGAGAACGGCCCGTGGTTCCGCCTCCGGAACGGGATGATGTTGGGTCTCTTAATCCTCGACCAGTTGTCCGACCAGATCGAGAAAATCAGCCAGCTCATGGTTCTCATCGTCGCCGACTGCATCGATGAGGCTGTGCAGCAGCGCAACCAGCTCTTCAAATTGGGCCTCGGTGCGGATGGGCGTAAGGCGAACCGGCAGCGCTTCTTGCAACGAGCGCCACGCCGGGGCGATTACCGCCGGATCAATGGCCTGGCCTGCGGGGATCATTTTCCTTTACTCCTGTTCTGTTTGCACCAGCGGTCATACTCGGGATGGGTGAACAAGAATTCCGAGGACATATACTTAATTCCTGCCTACCCCCAGATCGGCCGCGCTTGCCAATCATCCGGAAAGCCCATGGCCTGTACCCGCACTTGCGGATGCTTGACAAAAAGGTTGGTCAACCGCTGTTTCCAGGTGTTTTGGTTGATGCTGTCCATGAGATATGCCAGCATCACCAGGGTATTGTAAAGATGTTTCCCGTCCATTTGGTTGAAATTTGTCTGTAGATCAGCAGGCCTTTTCCGGGGCAGTTTCCAGGCAAAAGGAAATAATCGATTCCAGAGCCGGGCATGATGGGCGCAATGGTTCCGCACGATACTGAGATGATGGAGAAACGAGGTGAGATTCACTTCGTCTAAATCATAGGCATGGGCAATGGCATTGCGGTCGCTGCCATGCCTTAGGTTGGCGTACCATTTTGAGAGTTGGCCCAGGGTCATGACTTCGCAGACAACCCAGAGGGGCGGGAGTTCTTCATCGTATTTGCTGAAGTGCCTGATGAAAATCTCAGAACTTCTCCCTACCGTTTCCTTGAGGGCGTTGATGTTTTCAGGGTGGTTCCAGTTTTCCTTGAATAGATTTTCTTGCAGGTGGGCGTGCGGCCCATAGGCATGGGCGAGGTGATAGGCCCAACGGGTGCGCAGGGAAACTTCAACTCGTTCAAGGGCGTCCATGACCAATAGCCGCAATTCACGGTCAAATATATAGTGCTCCAAGATCAGATTGAAGTCTGTGCCGGGCTTAAACTGATGGGTGGGGTGGTCTTGCTCGAAGGGGAGCCAGTAAGCAGCCAGGCGATAGTAATTGAGGTGGCCGAGATAGCGTTTGGCCCGATCGCGGTCTGTGATTGCCATGCCGCGTTCGATGAGCAGGTCGATCTGTTCATCAAAAGATTTAGGGGGCTTGGTAAATTGCATTACCAGCCCCCCAAAAAAGAAACCCCCAATGGTGCGCAGATCTTACGAGATGCGTTGGGGGTGTTGTTCAAATTTAAGTAATAATTGAGCATAAAATATCTGATCCGGGCAAAGGGCGCAAGCTTTTTTCTTTGTATCACTGGTCAATGACTCCATGAAAGTCGCCGGTGTCTGCATGGAGGGACACCAAGCGGATGGCGGCAGAAAGCCTAACTGAATATTACCCGAGTATTTGA
>JAZDIS010000091.1:0-2606 GCA_043804705.1 Pseudomonadota bacterium
CCAACCCCGACAATGTGCTGTCCAATGACCTGACCCCAGAAGAGAAGAAAAATATCGCGGAACAGGCTAAAAAGTCAGCAGCGCAACAACACTGGGAAGATATTATCTGGTAGACTCCCCCCTCCATTCACGAAAAAAGCCCTCTTCCACCTCCGCTCCTTCCGCCTGGGCAAAACCTTTTTTCCCTTGATCCCTTTTCCGAAATGGTCCTATGATATTCATATCGTTTGCCCATTTTTCCCGACAAACGCTTATCTCTTCAGAAACATCACCAGCAAGGACACGCACCACATGGCCAGAAAATACAAAGTCCTCATTGTCGATGACTCAACCAGCATCCTGCAGGCTCTTGCCAGGGCCTTTGCCGAAACCCCCTATGAGGTCACGACCTGTAACGATCCCGTCAAATCCTACGAGATGATCGAGAACGAACATTTTGACATCGTCATCAGCGACATCATGATGCCGGAACTGGACGGGCTTTCCCTGCTGCGCAAAATCAAGAACTACAACGGCACCATCCAGGTGATCATGATCACCGGCTACATCACGATCAACAACACCCTCAATGCCTTCCGCTACGGAGCAAACGACATCTTTTTCAAGCCCTTCAAGGATATGCGGGAACTCATTGACGCCGTGGATGGTGCGGCCAGAAAACTGAACCGCATCAACGAGATTCTTAAAATGCTGGCCAGCGAAAAAGGAAACTGACATGCCGTACGACGTTGATCCTGACGCACTCCGCGGCTTTATCGATGAATCCAACGATTCACTCCAGGGAATCGAGGCTGACTTCATCGCCCTGGAAGATGATCCAAGCAACGCCGAAATCATCAACAGAATTTTCCGTCCGGTACACAGCCTCAAGGGCAATTCCGGCTTCTTCGGCCTGACCAACATCAACAAGTTCTCCCACCGCCTTGAAAATCTCCTTGATGCCTGTCGTAAAGGAGAAGTCCTGATCAATAAAAAAATCATCGACATTCTGCTCAAGGGGGTTGAATACCTGCAAGCCATGCTCGACCGGGCCCAACAGAACCCCGCCGAGGTGGCTTTCCTCCCGGAAGAACAAAACTTTCTCAGCCAGGTGGAAGCAATCCAGCCCATTGCGGCAACCGGCTCCATCCAGAGTGTCATCACCCTGGAACATCTCCTCCAGGAATTCCTGGGTCTTGGTCAGAACATCCACGCCCACCCACTGGTCCCAGGGCTGCTGGATCAAATTGAAAAAGCCAACATCGATCTCCAGGCAATTATCGCCGCAAAAAAACAAAAAGGACCAAGCAGCGCCTACTCACCCGACAACCAATATTTTCTAGCCGACAAGGATTTCAGCAGCCAACTGGCCCAGTTCGGTCTGGTCCTCGAGCTTCTCGAAGACAAAAAAGCCGCGGACAAGGAACTCCTGCTCGCCTTTGTTCAGGCCCTTGCCCAGGTGAGCGAAGCCCTGCAAGGCAACAGCACCATTGCCGGAAAACTTGACGAGCTTATGGCCATACGGAACTTCCTTGATGACGCCCTGATGGTGTCCAGCGATGAATACAACACTCTCTGCCGCGAGCTCCTCAACTCGGTGATCGGCTGTTTTGAGGCCAGGGCAAAGGGCGGCAGCACTCGCCTGGGCGAGATCCTGGTTGAGCAGCAGCTTGTCAGCGAAGCGCAGATCTCCGCAGCCCTGGGCCAGCAGAAAAAGATCGGAGAGCTGCTCATCGAACAGGGGGTTATCCAGGAAAACGATCTGAAAAATGCGCTGGCAATCCAAGACAGACGGTCCCTCGACGCCCACCTCCAGGAAAACAGAGGCAGCGAGCAGACAAAAACCATCCGCATCGATCAGGCGCGGCTCGACAACTTCGCCAACTCCGTGGGCGGGCTTTACATCAGCCTTGATTCCCTCAATTTTCTCAAAAAACAGCTGGAAACAAAGCTGTCCGATTTCGGGCTCGTGACCAGATTCGACGGTATCATTGATGCGCTGGACGAACAGCTCGAAAAACTGCACGCCAACATCATGAGCATCCGCAGGGTGCCGGTCAAATCGCTGTTCCAGCGATTCCCCAAGGTGGTCCGCCAGCTGTCCACCTCGCTTTGCAAAGAGGTCCGCTTCACCATCACCGGTGAGGATACCGTCATCGACAAAGACCTGCTTGAGAAGATCGAAAACCCCCTGGTCCACATCCTGCGCAATTCCCTGGACCACGGGCTTGAAACGCCTGGCGCGAGAAAAAAAACGGGCAAACCTGAGCAGGGCTCTCTTACGCTGCATGCACGGGCCGACGAGAACAACGTCTACATTATTATTGAAGATGACGGCTTGGGCATCAACCCGCAAAAAATGAAGGAAGTCGCCACAAACAAAGGGTTCATGACCACCGAAGAGCTTGCACGATTGAGCGACCGGGAGCTGATCAACCTCATCTTCAGGCCGGGGTTCAGTTCGGCAGAAAAGGTCAGCGAATTTTCGGGCCGCGGCGTGGGCATGGACGTGGTCATGTCCGGCCTCAAAGAATGCAACGGCAGCATCCAGCTCGATTCCAGGGTGGGCAAAGGCACCACGGTTTTCCTCACCGTACCGCTCACCAAAACCTTGGTCACCAAGGATG
>JAZDIS010000092.1:0-3122 GCA_043804705.1 Pseudomonadota bacterium
GGTGTTGAGTGTTCATAGAGAACTCCGTGACACTTGTTTGCATTCTGCAATATTACTACCATACAGCATGCTTGCACGGAAGAACGCAAGATTTAATATATAGTGTTAGTGCATTAATCACTCTTGCTTTATGTCGAAATAATGAGTATTTTATTATTTTTTGAAAAATGGAGATCTACATTATGTTTAATACCGTTGATTTTTATCGGGAGATTCTGGATAACCTGTACGATGGAATTTTCTTCGTCGATACAGAAGGCATTATCACCTACTGGAACAGTGGAGCTGAAGCTCTCACCGGTTATTTGACTAAGGATGTTCTCAAACGTAACTACTGCGAGGTATTTAAGCCGCTTGACCAGCATGGCAATGACCTATGCACGTACAACTCCTGTCCAATGCGTCATGTGCTGAATACTTCGACGTTGACCGAGGTAGAGGCATATGTTCGCCATAAGGAAGGTCATTTGGTGCCTATCTCGATCAGAATTGCGCCGGTGCGCGAGGTTGATCGGCAGTTTGTGGTGGCTGTGGAGATCTTCAGCGTCAACTCGCCGCGCTTTGCCCTGCGACAGAAACTGGAAGAACTCCAGGATATGGCAATGTTCGACTCACTCACGGGTCTGGCCAATCGTAGATTTTTGGAGATGAATCTGGCGACACGCCTGGAAGAATTAAAACGTTATGGCTGCTCCTTTTCGGTCATGTTTATCGATGTTGACAAGTTTAAGTCGATCAACGATTTATGGGGCCATCAGGTAGGTGACCGGATGCTCAAGATGATCAGTACCACCATGATCAACAGCCTGCGGTCTTGTGATATCATTGGTCGCTGGGGAGGCGAGGAGTTCGTGGCGCTGCTGATCAACATGAAAGAAGATGCCCTTTTTCAGGTGGTGGATCGTTTCCGGCGGCTCGTGGAAAATTCCGCGCTGACTCTGGATAACGGTAGTTCGCTGAGTGCCACCGTATCCATCGGCGCGACTGTTGCCCGCACCGGGGAAACGGCGGAAATGTTGGTGGAGCGGGCTGACAAGCTCATGTTCGAGAGTAAGCGGCGTGGGCGTAATCTGGTCACGGTTGACGAAGCCTAGTTTATTCTCAACAAGAGCAGAAATGAAAACAGCCTTTTCCGTGGTGGAGAAGGCTGTTTTGTATTTGTACTCTGCGGCCAGGTCAGTTGAGATCGAGTATCATGGCATTTTCGTCGCAGTCCGGAAACTTGACGCATTTGATGCAGTCGCCCCAGACCTTGTGAGGCAGTTCGGACTTGTCCACCAGCCGGAAGCCGTGTTTTCCGAAGAAATCAGGCTTATAGGTCAGGCAGAATATGCGCTTCAGTCCGATCTCGCGCGCCTCGGCGATGCAGGCCTGCACCAGCTGGCTGCCGATCCCCTTGCGACCGACGTCTTCGGCCACCGCCACGGAACGCACCTCGGCCAGGTCTTCCCAGACGATATGCAGGGCAGCCGTCCCCATAAGTTTCCCCTCTTCTTCGCAGACATAGAAGTCACGCAACGATTCGTACAGTTCGGATAGGGAGCGGGATAGCATGTCTCCCCGGCTGGCGTAGCTTGTCAGAAGTTTCTGGATATCCTTGACGTCCTTTATCTGTGCCTTACGGATCATTGCATTCTCCTTTTCTATCGTATGCCGACCTTCACCAGGACAGGCTTCAGTACCCTGATAAGCTCCACAGGAGACATCCCTACCAGATAACCCCGTTTTCCACCGTTGATGTGGACCTTTTCGAGTTCAGCAATGGTTTCTTCCATGTAGACCGGCATCTGCCTTCGCGTCCCAAAGGGTGATGTGCCGCCGACCTGGTAACCGGTGTGCTTTTGGGCCGCCTCCGGTGAACAGGGGGAAACCTGCTTTACGTTTATCTGGCGGGCCAATTCCTTGGTGGAGACCTGCCGGTCACCGTGCATCAGTATGATGAGTGGGTTTTTGGCCTCGTCTTCCATAATCAGGGTCTTGATCACACCATGTTCATCAACTCCCAGTTCGCGGGCCGAGACGGCTGTGCCACCCTTTTCCTCGTAGTTGTAGGGGTGGTCACTAAAGACAACCTTTTCTGATCTCAGCAGGCGTATGGCCGGGGTTATGGGCAGCTTCTCCTTGGGCATTCAACAAATCCTTGGTAGCTGCTCGCCTGCCAGCATCTCCACCGCCCGCATACCGCCAATGGAGGTTTCCATGCGCACCCTGCCGGCAGTGCCCTCTGCCACCTGGCCGATAATGGCAGCGTGTGTGCCGAGTGGATGTTTCCTTATGGCCGCCAGTACCTGATCCGCTGCCGTTGCTGTCACAAATGCCAGCAGTTTGCCCTCGTTGGCCACAAAGAGAGGATCAAGTCCGAGGATCGCGCAGACACCGCGCACAGCAGTATTAACAGGTATGGCCTCTTCGTTGAGGGTTATGGATACACCTGATTGCTGGGCTATTTCTTTAATTGTGGTGGCCACACCCCCGCGAGTAGGGTCACGCAATACATGCAGGTTATGGCCGGCTGCTGTTATAATCTCCGTTACCAGGCTGTTCAAAGCTGCCGAATCACTGCAGATGTCAGTACCGACCTTGAGTCCTTCACGACCGGCCATGACGGCAATGCCGTGGTCACCCAGGGTGCCGTTGATGATGATCATGTCCCCTGGTTGGGCGTTGGCCCCGTGGATCGGGATGTCATGATCGATAACCCCGATTCCTGAGGTGGTGATGAAGATTTTGTCGGCCTTGCCACGGGGCACGACCTTTGTGTCGCCGGTGACGATGCGAACGCCGGCACCATCGGCTGCCCGGCGCATGTCATGCAGGATGGTACCCAGCTCTGCCTTGCCGAAACCCTCTTCGATGATCAACCCGACGCTGAGATAGAGAGGTTGTGCTCCCATCATGGCCAGATCATTGACTGTGCCGTGGACTGCCAGGCTGCCGATGGTGCCGCCGGGAAAGAGGATCGGGTCTACCACGAAGGAATCCGTAGTATAGGCCAATCGTCCTGCCGGTGGCTCCAGGATTGCGGCGTCGTTCTGGCCTGCCGGTGGTGTCCCGCAAAGGACGGGGATAATCAGTTCGTCAAGTAATTGATGTGAAAGTCTTCCACCGCTGCCGTGGCCGAG
>JAZDIS010000093.1:0-2853 GCA_043804705.1 Pseudomonadota bacterium
GTCTAAAACAGGCCGTTTTCTGCCTCTTCTGGAGGGTCGGGCTCCAGCCTGCCCGCCGTAGCCTTTAGCGAAGGCTGGGTCCCGACCGTTCTTTCGCGAGTTTTGCAAGAGGCTCCTATTTACGGCTGGCCCCGGACCGAAACCGGCTTGCACAAGGGCTCGTGGATTTGACTTGTCCCCAGTCCGCGCCGAGGTGTAGCCTTTTTCCCGCGATGTTTCATAGTCTGCCGCCTTTTCGGCAGGCTGGACTGTGGGAGGAGGGGATCAGGATGATGGAGGTTGATCAGCAGCGTCGGTGCGCGATTCCAGCGGACTGCCGCGGAACTGTCAATTGGAATCGCCAAATGCACCGCATTCTCCAGCACCACCACTTTCCGCCCACCTTGCCACATATTATTCTTTCTGTAATATTCCCACATCCCTCATCCGGCATAGAAATAGAACGGATGTAAAAGGCCACCAATTTTGTGGCGCACATAAAGAAGATCGAAGCACCAAAACGGGGCGAAGTGGAGATCACGCCATTCTCCAACACTAAAATTGCATCAAATCATAGGACTGACCCGAATGGCGCTAAGTTAAGACTGCCTATTATCTGTTTCTCTTTGATACTCCTGGGGTTGTGAGAAAGATAATTTGTTCTGAGATGGTGCGCATACGGGTGAGTGTCCGCTCGATATTACGATGGCGGGCAATGGCTTGGCTCAGGAGGCGATATTGTTTTTCAGATAAGGCCATGGTGACGGTTTTGTTGTCCATTTTGCGCGTCCAAGAATAGTACGGCCCGCATCGTTTGGCCCGTCCGGCCACCTTTCGTTGGTATCTCCTTTTAATTACGCTGCCGTGGCATATGAATCCATCCGGCCGTATATGCGCCCGTAGTCTTTGATACCGGTCCAACAGCCGTTTGACTTGCGTCGTTATTTTCACAAGGCTCTCCTTTTTTATTGTTATCAGTATATATACTGATAATATGGCCTGTTGTCAAGCGAGAATATTTGCTTGTTAAGGAGAACATATGGCCCCCTCAACCTTGCTGGCGATCGGAGCGCAATTGCGCCAGGCGCGCCAACGCCTGATGAGCGACGCGCTCTCGGATTTGATCGGTCTTTTCGGAGGCTGCGTGCCCGAGGAGTTCCGTCCGGACGCCAAGAGTCCCCCGGGTACGCGCCGTAGATTCTTGACCCCGGCCGTTACCTTTTGGGCCTTTCTTTCCCAAGTGTTAACGCCCGCACAACCCTGCCGTGAAATTGTCAGAAAACTGGTGGTATTCAGCGCCCTCTTTCACCGGAAGAAGCGTTCAGCCAACACCAGCGCCTACTGCCAGGCCCGCAAGAAGTTGCCGCTGGAGTCGCTCCCAAATACCTCCCAGCATATCGCCGCCACGTTGGATGCCAACGTAAAACCCGCCGCTCTATGGCAGGGGCGGCGGGTTGGGGTGGTCGATGGATCCACTCTTTCCATGCCCGACACGGCGGCCAATCAAAAGGCTTATCCTCAACCCAAAGGGCAAAAGCCCGGTTGCGGCTTCCCGGTCATGAAAATTGTGGGCTTGTTTTCCCTGGCCACGGGAGCTTTACACGATATTGCCTGCGGAACTTTGCATATCCATGAACGCCTTCTTTTCCACCAGCTCTGGGACCGGCTGGCCCAGCTCTATGATTTGATCCTCGGCGATCGCGGGTTCGGCGCATTTGTGGATCAATATCTGCTTAAGCAGCGTGGCGTGGATAGTGTCTTCCGCCAGCACCAAAAGCGGCGTTGCGACTTCCGCAAAGGCCGCCGGCTGGGCAAAGACGATCATCTGGTCGTTTGGCGCAACCCTCCGCAAAAACCGGCATGGGTTCCCCTGGACATCTGGATGACAATCCCCGATGAATGGATCGTGCGCGAAATCCGCTTCCACATCCCTGTCAAAGGCTTTCGCACCCAGACCATTGTCTGCGTTACCACCTTGCTTGATCCCAACGCCTATCCCGCCTCGGCGATCGCGGAACTCTATTTCTGGCGTTGGCGGGTCGAACTGTTCTTCCGGGATATTAAAATCACCTTGGGAATGGATGTGCTACGCTGCAGAACTCCAGACCTCATTCATCGCGAACTCTGGATGCATTTGGTCGCTTACAACCTGATCCGCACCTTGATTTATGAAGCCGCCTGCCTTCACCGTATCCAGGTTTTCCGCATCAGCTTCAAAGGGAGCGTAGATACCGTTCGGCAATGGGCCCCGGTCATGGCCACATCCCAACGCGCCCCTCGCGAGTACGCCCGCATCATCCGACTACTTCTTCATTGTTTGGCACGCGATTTGGTGCCAGAACGCCCCAACCGTTCAGAGCCAAGGGCCCGCAAACGGCGCCCTAAAAACTACCAACTCCTCACCAAGCCCAGGCATCTAATGGGCAATCTCCCCCATCGGAATAAACCCTCCAAAACCGCGAGAAAGCATGCTTAACTTAGCGCCATTCGGGACAGCCCATAAATAGTTGGCGCCGCGGCGACTCGCATTCAGTGCTGTTCCCACCGGCCGAGCGTCAGATTGTTGAACCAGCGGGGGTTCTTCGACCCCTTGAGATACCATAGCCAGCAGGATTCTGCGCAGCGATACAGGCTGGGATAAACATTTTTCGAGCTCCAGAGTCAGCCGAGGTCCGCCGTCCAGAACCAGATGTCGGACGCGGAAGCTCCGACGCAAAACATCCAGCCGTGCTCGCTGTGATACACCCAGCCGTTCTCCGCGTCTGCGAAGCAGCCGAACCAGTCCAGCCACTTCCATGCGCCGCCCAGCGCCACCGCGTCGGCCCAAAGCCCGCCGGATGGCCGCGCGGGCGTCATCGTCCCGAGAAAATAGGA
>JAZDIS010000094.1:0-3021 GCA_043804705.1 Pseudomonadota bacterium
GGTGATCATCGGCGACCGTGATCACGCCGAGGTGGAAGGGCTCATGGGCTATGCCGGCAACACCGGACAGGTGGTGAACAGCGAGGCGGATGTCGCGGCCCTGCGGCTGGACGGACCCTACATCATTGTCAGTCAGACCACCCAGGATGAGCGTCTTTTTGAAAGACTCAAGGAGGCAATCCTGCAAAAATATCCTGGGGGTGAGGTGTTCAACACCATCTGTGACTCCACCCATAAGCGGCAGGAGGAGGTTCGTCAGCTCTGTCAGGAGGTTGAAGCCCTGGTGGTGGTTGGTGGCAAGACCAGCGCCAATACCAAACGGCTGGGAGAGATTGCCGAAAGCCTGGGCTGCCCGGTGTTCATGGTGGAGTCGGAAAAGGATCTTGAACCTCAGACCTTGGCGCGCTATGGGCGGGTAGGGGTTACCGCCGGTGCCTCCACCCCGAACTGGGTGATCAGCCGGATTGTGGAAGGGCTTGAAAATATAACGGCGAAAATGCGTTGAGGGGAAAGAAGAATGTTGAGCTGGTTTAAGAAGAAACTCGGAACCGCACAGGATGTTCAGCCGGAGCAGGGTGCTGAATCAGATGCCGCCACGTCTGTCGGGGCGGGGGAGATTGCCGGGGTCTCGGGGCAACAGGAGAAAGGGGGCGGATTTTTCCTGCGGCTCAAGGATGGCCTGTCTAGGACGCGGAAAACCTTTGTCCGCCAGATCGACGCGCTTTTCTTGGGCAAGAAGCAGATCGACGCCGAGCTGCTTGAGGATCTTGAAGAAATTCTGATCATGGCGGATATCGGCGCCAACACCACCCAGGAACTCCTTGAGAAAACCAGGGAGCAGGTGCGGCGAAACGAATTGGCGGATGGGCAGGCTCTTAAAAAAGCGCTCAAGGAGATGATCCTCGGCTATCTGCGCAATGCGGACCGTCCCGCGGACCTGGTGCTGCCGGCGCAGGGTCCCTTTGTCGTCATGGTGCTGGGGGTCAACGGCGTGGGTAAGACCACGACCATCGGCAAGCTGGCCTACAAGTTCACCCAGGCCGGGCAAAAGGTTCTGCTGGTGGCAGCCGATACCTTCCGGGCCGCGGCCAGTGAACAGCTGCAGATCTGGGGCAAGCGGGTCGGGGTGGAGGTCGTGGCCCAGCAGGCCGGGGTAGATCCATCCTCTGTGGTGTACGATGCCTTGGACTATGCCCGGCCCCGCAATTTTGACGTGGTGCTGGTGGACACGGCGGGGAGGCTGCACACCAAGGTCAATCTCATGGAAGAGCTGAAAAAGATCAAACGGGTCATGGATAAAAAGGTCCCCGGCGCGCCCCATGAGATCCTGCTGGTGCTCGACGCCACCACCGGCCAGAACGCCATTTCCCAGGCGCGCCTCTTCAACGAGGCCGTGGATGTCACCGGCCTGGCCTTGACCAAGTTGGACGGGACCGCCAAGGGAGGCATTGTGATCAACATCTGCCACGAATTCAATATCCCCATTCGTTTCATCGGCATCGGGGAACAGATGGAGGATTTGCGCGATTTTGAGCCAAACGAGTTTGTCGAGGCCCTGTTTGCCGAGGGTGAGGCATGATCGTGTATCGTCAGCGTAAACCGCCGGGCTGTGGCGGGTTTTTATTGGTTGTGGCCCTGCTCCTCTTCGCCATGGGCGGCGCTCCCCTTCTCCTTGATGTATTGGGATTTCTTTTTTTCACCGGGGTGTTTCTTGTTCTCATGGTTTTTGTCGGGATATGGGGGTTTTCCCAGTATATCCGGCGGATGGCGAGCCGCTACGAACGATCCCAGACGGAAAGTCATAACCAGTTTGTCTTTCTGCTGATCAACATCCTGATCCGCATCGCCCAGGCGGACGGGGTGGTCACCAAGGCCGAGCTCGGCCCCATCGAGAATTTTTTCCGCCTTCATCTCCGGTACAACCAGAGCCAGATGTATTGGGTGCGCGACCTGATCCAGGACGCGCTCGCCTCCCAGGCCTCCCTCGAAGCCATGCTTGCCGAGTTCAAGACCCATTTCGCCTATGAACCCCGGCTGATCCTGCTGGAGCTTATCTATCAGGTACTCTACACCAATGAACAGGTCTCCCCCCAGGAAGTGGCCATGGTGCAGACCATTGCCGATTTTCTCGGCATTGCCGCCCATGACCATCATGCCATTCGGAGCAAATACGTCGGCTCCAGCCGTGGGCGGGTTTTCCCCGGCCAGGGGAGGAGCGAAACCCAGTACTATGAAATCCTCGGGCTGGCGCCGGGAGCGTCGGCAGAGGAGATCAAAAGCGCCTATCGAAAATTAAGCATGCAGTATCACCCGGACAAGGTGACGCATCTGGGCGAGGAGTTTCGCCGGGTGGCAGAAGAGAAGATGAAGGAGCTGAACGAGGCTTACCAGTATCTTAAGAAAACGGCCTGAGCAGAGTTGGGCGGCCATGAACATCCTTGTCCTTGAGCCCTATTACGGCGGCTCGCATAAGGCCTTTCTTGCCGGCTTGATCGGCCATCTTCCCTATACCTTTGACCTGCTGACCCTGCCCGCCCACAGCTGGAAATGGCGGATGCGCCTTGCGGCCCCGCATTTCGCCGGGCTTCTCGCTGGCGATCCGCGCTACAAAGCCAGGACCTTTGACCGGATTCTCTGCTCTTCCCTGGTCGATGTCGCTGCCCTGCGCGGCCTGCTGCCATCACACCTGCGCGCTGTCCCGCTCCTGACCTATTTCCATGAAAACCAGTTCGCCTATCCGATGCAGGTGTCCGAGGCGCGAGATGTGCATTTCGGCCTGACCAATCTCACCACGGCTTTGGCCTCGGATAGCCTTGCCTTTAATTCCCGGTACAATCTGGATTCGTTTCTGGCTGGCTGTCGGGAGCTGCTGGCAAAGATGCCGGACATGTCCCTGGCCGGGTATGAAGAGGCGATCCGTGCCAAGGCGGCTATCCTCCATCCGGGCCTTGATTTCAGCGAAATTGATGCCTGCCCACAGGAGAGGCAGGCGGGCAGACCGGTTCTGGTCTGGAATCACCG
>JAZDIS010000095.1:0-3304 GCA_043804705.1 Pseudomonadota bacterium
CCAATGCTGACACTGACATTTTTCTCCGCCTCATCCCTGATGATACTTTTCAGAGCAAATTTTTCCCGGATCCGCTCGGCCACGGCGATGGCCTCGTCTGCCCCCGTCTCAACCACAAGGGCGGCAAACTCCTCCCCTCCCAGACGACCGAAGATATCAGCCCGGCGCAAGCCTGCGGTGCAGATCGAGGCAAAATCCTGGAGAACCCGATCCCCTGTTTCATGGCCGAAGGTGTCGTTGACCTCCTTGAAATGGTCGAGGTCGAACATCAGGAAATACAGATCCTTGTTGTAGCGTTTGCTTCGGGCCACCTCTTGCTCAGCCAGAAGCAGAAAATGCCGCCGGTTGAACACCCCGGTAAGCCCATCCATCGTGGCCAGCATCACAAGCTTTTCTTCCTTGACCTTGCGGTCGGTGATGTCAAGCACCGCGCCGACGGCCCAATAGGCATCGTCTTTTTTTATCTTGGCGACAAACACCTCGGCAGGAAATATCCGGCCATCCTTTCTTCTGGCCATGAGTTCGCGTGATTTGCCGATGATCGGCCCCTGGCCCGTCCGCCAGAACTTTGCAAGCCCGTTCTGCGCCTCCTGTTGCATTTCGTCAACCACCAGCAGGCTGTGGAGTTTTTCGCCAAGAATCTCCCCGCTCGTATATCCGAAAATGTGCTCTGCCGCCGGATTGAAAAAACGGACCGTGTCCTGACTGTCGATGAGAATTACGGCGCTCTGCACGGAGTTGAAAACAACCCGGAAGATATCCTCGCTTTCTTGCAATTTTCGCTGGGCATCCAGGCGTTGCTGCTCCATGGTCCCGTATTCGCCCAGAAGGGAATCAAGCTTTTCTGAAAACTCGGAAAATTCTCGAATTATCAAATTTTTGTGCCACAAGACCTGCTTGTGGCGGAGGATGGATTTTTCCAGCCCGGCAAGAAACTGCCGGGAAAGGCGTTGCACATACCGGGACAAAAGGAAAGAGATGCCCAGGGCCACGGTCAGCAACAGACCAAGCCCCACCAGAACGGTGAGCAGGATTTTTTGACGGGCAATCTGCACCGAGGCAAGATCGATCTTTTTTCCGGCCCACAGTGAAATTGCGGCGTTCGGCCCGGTAAAAAGGGGAGCCCAGGCCATTTTCCGGCCTGCCACCTCCAAGATACCGGCTTTTTTTGAGGCAAAGATCCGTTTGAGTCCGGGGAAATCGAAAAAGGCCGAACCATTGCCGGTACTCCCGATGAGATAACCGCCATCGCTCAAGACCCAGCACATATCGGGAAAGGTCTGGGTGAGGACCCCCATGTCGATGTCGGCAATATAGACGCCGATTGTTTCGTTGTCCGCCCGGATAGGGGTAAGAAGACGGACCAGAAGCTGGTGGGATGTAAGCTCTGCCCCTCCTTGTTCTTTGTTTTGCAGGGGGATGAGCAGGAATCCCTTGTCCGGCATGGCAAGGGCCTTTCCGATGGCTTCCGGATCAAAGGTGAGCGGTAGTTTCCGGCTTTGCCGGTATTCCGTGCCGCCTGTCTCCCTGTACAGGGAAAACCGCGCGATCGAGTCCCGGTCGAGAACATGGATGCTCACCACATCGCTGTTTTTGGCAAAGGCCCTGTTCAGGACGCCGGTATAGCGGAGAAAGGCTTTTTCTCTGCTTATGCTGCCGGGACGGCTCTCGCCCTGGTCGAAAATCTCCATGACCGCCGGCAGTTGCGAGAGAGAATCGATTGTCTGCTGGTAGTGCTCAAGCCTTGTCTCAAGGTGATGCAGCTCATCCTTCATGAAGTGCAGTTCCTCACGCTCTTCAATAAGGCTCAATTGGGAGAGAAACCCTTTCAGGGGGAAGAATGAAAACGCCATCAGGGGGATGAAACTGAAAATAAGGAGAAACCCCAGCACAAGGGTGCGCAGGCGCAGCTGCCGCGGGAAAAAAAGCTTTTGCAGTATGCCTGCCATGCCTGTTCCATGTCCGGGGAAAGAGATGCGCTCATGGCGCGAGAAAGATTTCCTTTCCTGATCGTATCTATCGGCGCCGGAAAAATCCAGAGATATCCTTGGCCCGGCAAGGTGAAATGGCCGGGCCGTGGTTGAGGGCAGCCTCAGGGCGGTCTATGGGCGAAGATAATCAGGGAAACATCCGGGGCAGGATGGCAAGGAGATGTCGGCGCAGAGCGATGCAGATCAGCAGGGTTATGGCCGAGGAAAGCAGCATGAGCCGATTGACGCGGAGGATGTCTTGCGGCTCGATGGGCCGGGTGGGATCGCCGATGGTGGGTTTCTCCTGCACCGTGCCGAAGTAGCTGTTTGCTCCGCCGAGCTGCACACCCAGGGCGCCTGCCACCGCCGCTTCGGTATGGCCGGAGTTGGGGCTGGCGTGGTTGAACCGGTCCCGCAGGAGGATGAAAAGGGAGCCTTTCTGGTGCAGACGGAGCAGGAAGGCGGCGGCCGGGATCATCAGGGAGGTGATGCGGGCAGGGATAAAGTTGGCCAGATCATCCAGGCGGGCCGCAGCCCAGCCGAAGGTGCGATACCGCTCGTTCTTGTAGCCGAACATGGAGTCCATGGTATTGATGGCCTTGTAGAGCATGGCGGCAATGGGCCCGCCCAGCACGGCGAAAAAGAGCGGAGCTGTCACCCCGTCCACCATGGATTCCGCCACCGACTCCACGGCCGCCCGTGCCACCCCGGGCTCGTCAAGCTCGGCCGTGTCCCGGCCGACGATCATCCCCACTCGCCTGCGGGACTCTGGGAGATCCCCGTCCCGCAAGGCGGCGTGGACCTCGGTGCTGTGGCGCACCAGATCGCGGGCTGCGATGGTGGTGTAGAGCAGGAGGATGGAGATCAGGCTGCCCAGCCAGGGGTGAAGGAGGGTTGCGCCTGCGATCATGCCCCAAGTTGTGGCCCCGGTGAGCCCCAGGATGAGAAGGACGGTGCAGATTCCGGCTGCAAACGGAGGGAGCACGGCGCGGGTGAACCGCTCGCATCCGTTGCAGGCCGCGCCGATGATCCGCACCGGATGCGGCAGCCAGCGCGGGTCGCCGAGCAGCTGATCCAGAAGGATGGCGATGAGAATCTGGTATTCGAGTCCGATCATTTTTTAAGCAACCGGTAGATGGCATCCATGTCGATCTGGCTGCGCACCGCCTCGGCCAGCCGGTCAAAGGCCGGTTCCAGGTCATAGGCGGCTTGGACGCTGTTAAGTGGGGCAAGCCCCCGTCTTTGCCGCAACCGGTCGATGAACCAGCGCCGGAAGGGGTCCGCATCAAAGATGCCGTGCAGATAGGTGCCCCAGATGGTTTGGGAGCGGTTGC
>JAZDIS010000096.1:0-7938 GCA_043804705.1 Pseudomonadota bacterium
GCCGCCGCCCTTTTTGGCGCCCAGGAAGTACTGGCCATCGATAATGACCCGGAAGCCGTGGTGGTGGCGGTGGAGAACATCCTGCGCAATGGCCTGGCTCCAATAATTACGGCAAATGGCATCGCCCTGGAAGACATACCCCGGCAATTCGATCTTGTCATCGCCAACATAATCCATGATACGCTCATTGATCTTGCCGCCAGCCTTGCCGCACATCTGGCCCCAAACGGCAAGCTCATCATGGCAGGAATCCTGACCGGCCCCCAGACCGACAATATCCGCGCAGCCTATAACGCTCTTGGCCTGAAACATCAGGAAACCCGGAGCGAAGGAGAATGGAGCGCGCTTCTCTTTTTACAGCCATAGCCATCCATGAGCCTCCGTCGCTTTTTTATAAACCCGGCAAATATCACGGGAGAAACCGCACAACTGACAGGCCCGGAGGCCCACCATCTCCGGACCGTCCTCAGGCTTAGCCCCGGCGATCCCATTATTTTTTTTGACGGGACCGGCGCACGGTATCAGGCCCGCATCGAACGCATCCTTAAAGACCGGGTGACCGCAACCATCATCGGACAAGACCAGGATCTCCCGCCCAAGGTCCGCGTCCACCTCGGGCAAGCTCTGCTCAAGGGCCAGAAGATGGACCTCGTTCTACAAAAAGCCACAGAGCTGGGGGTTGATACAATTTGGCCTTTTTACTCAGAATACGGAATCCACAAATCGCCAAAAGACGCGCAGATGGAGCGCTGGCAGCGCATCGTCCTTGAGGCCTGCAAGCAATGCGACAGGGCCAAACCGCCGGAAATCCATGCCGCCCGAGAAATAACCGACCTCATGATCCACCCGCCGCCTTGCGATGCACGGTTGATCTTCTGGGAACACGAGGCCCGGAAAACGCTGGACGAGGCTCTTATCGGCAAGAGAAAGGATTGCCGCTCCCTGTTTTTCCTCCTCGGCCCGGAGGGAGGATTCAGCAAAACAGAGGTTGCCTGTGCCCACGAGGAAGGCTTTGCCCCAGTATCCTTAGGGCCGCGCATTCTGCGCGCCGAGACGGCAACCCTTGCCGCAACGGCAATCCTGCAATTTACCCTTGGCAATCTCAGCCCGGTTCCCCCGGAAAATCAGGAGAAAACCCCATGCGCGCCGTAGTGCAAAGGGTAAGCCAAGCCTCTGTTTGTGTAGATGAACAGATCTGCGGCGCCATCGGATCCGGGCTTCTTGTCCTTCTCGGCGTCGGCAAAAATGATGCTGAACAAGACGCCGTGCTCATGGCCGACAAAATTGCCCATCTCCGTATCTTCGAAGACGAGCAGGGGCTCATGAACCGTTCACTGCTTGAAGTGCAAGGAGAGATGCTGGTGGTTTCCCAGTTCACCCTGTTCGGCGACTGTCGCAGGGGAAGACGCCCATCCTATTCCACAGCCGCGCCACCGGCAGAAGCAGCGCGTCTCTACGAACAGTTCATCAATGAAGTCCGCACAAAACAGATCACCGTGGCCACCGGAAAATTCCAGGCTATGATGGCCGTAACCCTGGTAAACAATGGGCCAATAACCCTGCTAATTGACACGGAAAAACAATTCTAGCCCCCGCACAAAATTCTTTTCCCATATTTTTTCAGCCCAGACTTTACAAGCGTTGCACATACGCTATATAGTGCTTCACCTTTTTTACTACACGGGCGACGCAGTTTGTGCTCGAAGACAATTCACCGTTATTGCCCGGAGGGGCGTCGCATGCAAGAGCTTTGGTCCGATGACCCAAAGGTTATTGGAGAAGAAATTATCAGGATTATTGGCCAGCGAATTCCTATAACCCTTTTTCAAAAAGGCCTGAATCCGCAGAAGCTCACACCTTCCGAAATATTCACCAAGAAAACGGATCCACTTATTATTTTCGCCAAAGACGCCCCTTTCCAGGCGCCCAAAAACCCATGCCTGTTCCTGTATCAACACCAGAACCAGCCCATGCGAGGTTTCCACGCCACTCCCGTGCTTGAAACAAACACGGAACTGGGAGTACTCTTTCCCGCATCAATTATTACCGTCCAACGAAGAAGATTTCCCCGCTATGTAACAAGTTCGCGCTCAGTTGCAACCTTCGCCCGCAAGGCAAGCCAGTATCTCAATCATGGCACAATAAAAGATATCTCCATTGAGGGCGCAAGGCTGGTGGGTAAATTTTCTGAACACATCCGGAAAGGCGACAAACTCAGCCCGCTCAGCATGACCCTCCGTTTACGATTTGGCGATTTCGAAGAAAAAGCTACCGCACCCGAAGCCATTGTACGCCGAATTATCGAAATTGATCCAGAAACCAGGGAATTCGGCATTCAATTCACGCTGAAGGGCACGGATTTGGAAAACCTCGAACGCTACCTTACCATTTGCTCCATCGAAAATTCTCCACCAAACGCGATTTGAACCCGCAACATCCCTGCCACCTTACACATCCACAACCCGCAGCATCTTCATTTTTTCCACTGGCCATCCATATTTCCTTGACTTTATTTTCCCCAATAGAAGATCATATAAAATGTGTCGAAGGATACAATCCTCCGCTCTTCCATGCCCTTGCCCCATAGCTAAAAAGGGAGAAGGCCCTCGCCTGCCCCAGAAAAAATTGAGCCCCCCGGAGAAATACATGAAAATAGATATTGGCCCTGTCACACGCATTGAAGGCCATCTCAATGTGCGGACCACCGTTGAAAATGGAGTGGTGGTCGATGCCCAATGCATGTCTGAAATGTTCCGGGGATTTGAGATCCTCCTCCTGGGCCGGGACCCGCTTGACGCCCAGCAGATAACCCAGCGGATATGCGGGGTCTGCCCATACGCCCACGCCATCGCTTCTTCCCGTGCCCAAGAAAACGCATACCGGCTCCAGGTGCCGGCCAATGGCCGGATACTGCACAACCTCATTGAAGGCGCTAATCATCTCTACGATTACCTTTTGCACTTTTACCAGCTTTCGGCTCTCGATTTCGTTGATGTCACGGCCATCCTCCAATACAAAGGCAGGGACGCCGAATTACTCAAGGTACGACAATGGGTGCAGGCTGAACTGAACAGAGGCAAAGCTTTCCCTGCCGCACCATTTCTCCCCAGACTCTCAGGAAAATATATTGCCAATACAGATATCAACATAGGGGCGATCAAACACTATCTGGAGGCCATGGATATCCAGAAAAAAGCCAACCGTGCCGCCGCCATCTTCGGGGGGAAGTTTCCGCACTCCACCGCCATTTTCCCAGGCGGTTGCACGCAGGACGTACGTATTGATCTTATCGCCGCCTACCAAGCCCTCATCAGTGAGGTCAAAGAGTTCATCGACAACAAATACATTCCGGATGTGCTCGCGGTTGCCGCAGCCTTTCCTGAATATTGGAAAATCGGGGCCAGCAAGGGCGGATTCCTCTCCTATGGACTGCTGCCCCTCACCCCGGCCCATAACAGCAAACGTCTGTTCGCGCCTGGGGTGATGCTTGACCGTCAGGTTACGGCAGTGGATCCGAAACAGATCACCCAGGACATCCAACACTCCAAATACTCTTCTCCGAGCGGACTAAAAATTCAGGATTCCACCCTCACCCCAGCACCCCACAAAGAGGGTGCCTACTCCTGGAGCAAGGCCCCCCGCTACAGCGGCCGCATGATTGAAGTAGGGCCTACCGCCAGAGTACTGATTGATTATCATCAAGCCAACAATCCCGGCTTGGTAAAAATGGTCGACAAGTTCGCCGGTCTTGCCAAAATCACCCCCAACGAGCTTAATTCCGTATTAGGACGACATCTGTGCCGCGCTATCCAGGCCTCGCTCATCGCCGATTTCCTTCTGAGTGAAACTGAGCGCCTCGACCACGGCGCCCCGGCCATGGGAAATATCGTCATTCCCCGCTCCGGCGAAGGAATCGGCATGACAGAAGCCTCACGGGGCGCCTTGCTCCACTATATCCGCATCGAAAACTATAAAATATCCAAATACGAATGTGTGGTGCCCACCACCTGGAACGCTTCTCCGCGGGATGACAAGGGCCAGCCTGGGGCCATGGAATCGGCCCTCATCGGCACCCGGGTCGCGACCCCGGAAGAACAGATCGAGTCACTCAGGATAGTGCACTCCTTCGATCCTTGCATCGCCTGCGCGGTTCATTGAGAGACCAACACCTTGAGGAAAGACCATAATGATACATAGACGCGACTTCCTGAAACTTGCGGCAGCCTTGAGTGCTGCCTTTGGCATAAATGGCCTGCCTGAACCGGTAATGGCCGCTCTCAAAAAAATCGACCCGGCTGCGGTTCCCAAGCTCATCTATCTCCAAGGGCTTTCTTGCACGGGGTGCTCCATCTCTCTCCTCCAGGCGGAAACCCCTTCGCCTCTGAGCATGATAACCGATTATTCGCAACTCGCCTTCCATGCCGACCTCTCAGCTATTTCCGGGAAAAAAGCCTCTACTCTCGTGGAAAAATTTATTTCCGGGCAGGCAGGCCCTTACTTTCTAGCCGTGGAAGGCGCCATTCCCGAACGGATGCCCGAGGCCTGCGTTATCGGCGGCAAAACCTTTGCCCAGCTCCTTGAGGAAGCGGCAAAAACCATGAGCGGTGCAATCGCCGTGGGAGCTTGCGCCTGCGATGGCGGAATTCCAGCCGCCGAAGGAAACCTGACTGGAGCCATCGGAGTTAAGGAGTTTTACCAAAAAAGGGGGATCAAAAAACTGGTGGTAAACATCCGCGGTTGTTCGGTCCATCCGGACTGGGTTTGGCATACCATTATCCATCTGGTCAAAGTCGGCGTCCCTGAGCTGATCAATGACTCGCCCAAACTCTTTTACAGTCGCAAGGTCCACGAACTCTGCCCCCGGTATCATGATTTTCAGCAGGAGATTTTCGCCAAGAAACTCGGCGACAAGGGCTGTCTCTTCAAACTTGGCTGCCTTGGCCCAGACACTTACGCCGATTGTCCGACCCGCTGGTGGAATGGCGGAAGAACCTGGTGTATCGACAGCAACGCCCCTTGTATCGGGTGTGCCTCGCCAAACTTCGCACGCAAAAAAAGCATCCCTTTCTACCGGTTGAGCGAGTCTAAAAAATAATCATTTCTGTCCAGGGAGAGCCGCCATGCTCAGGGAATCCTTTAAACACTATCCTGTCACCCAACGGGTCATGATAATCGCACAATCCGTGCTTGTCCTGACCCTGTTCGCGGGAACCATATTTCTCAGCCTCTATGTGAAAAGCAAGATGACCCGGACATATGTTGATTCTGTCCACACCCTGTTCAACTCTTTTCAGGAAGGGGTCAAAGGCTCGCTTGAGCGTGGCCAGATGAAAAATTTCCAGATCCTTCTTGCTCAACAGAAGGAGGTTAAAGGGGTCATTGATGCGTCCCTGTATGACAGCACTGGGAAGATAAATCTTTCATCATCTGGCAAACTCGACGAAAAAATCGTCCTTCCAGATGAAATCAAAGAGAAAATCAGCACCAAAAAGATATATGAAGAGATCAATTCGAATTTTGTCCGCATCGTTGCCCCGCAGCTGGTGGCACCAGACTGTATCCGCTGTCATCAGACATGGAAGGAAGGAGAGATCAGCGGCAGCCTTTCTCTCACCTTTGACCTCTCCCCCCTAACCTCTGCGGTAAACAGCCTGGCGATCTTCATGCTCATTGGTTGCCTCGCCCTGATCGCGATCACCGGCGGCAGCATCTATCTTGTGATGCAACGCGCCGTGACCAAACCCATAACTGACATTATAGACGACCTTGCCGCAAGCGCGGCCAAGGTTACTTCTGTTGCCAATAAAGCCGCCAAAGCGAGCCAATCCCTAGCGGACCACGCCTCACAGCAGGCAGCCTCTTTGGAGGAATCAAGCGCCTCCCTTGAAGAAATCTCCTCCATGACCAACCAAAACGCCGACAATGCAAACGCCGCCAATGAACTCATGGAAGAAACGGGCAAGATCATGACCGCTGCCAATCAGTCCATGGATGATCTCACCTTGGCAATGAGCACCATTGCCTCTGCCAATGAAGAAACATCCAAAATCATCAAAACTATTGACGAAATTGCCTTTCAGACCAATCTGCTCGCCTTGAATGCGGCAGTGGAAGCAGCACGAGCCGGCGAAGCCGGGGCCGGCTTCGCGGTAGTGGCGGACGAAGTGCGTAATCTGGCCATGCGCGCAGCCAACGCGGCAAAAAATACAGCCCAGCTTCTGGAAGGAACCCACGACAAGGTTGAAAACGGGGTGAAACTGGTGCAGCTCACCGACAATTCATTCAAACAGGCGGCTGAACAAACCAAAAAAACAGCCAACCTCCTCCAGCAAATAAATACCGCTTCCAAAGAACAGTCTACAGGCATCACCCAGATTTCCAAAACCGTGCATGAACTTGACGAGGTGACCCAGCAAAATGCCGCAGATGCGGACCAAGGCTTACAGATCGCCGGAGATATGGAGCATCAGTCTCAACGCCTCAACGACTTCGTGCAGAAACTGGTGGAACTGGTGAAGGGAAAGGACAAGGGATAAAATTCTCCTCTTTTCAGGAAAAAAACAGGCTATTCTTTCCTTAAAAAACATGACTGCTGTTGGTTTTTTCGCCACAGAGCAAGCAGACGCGTTCGCAATTCCGCATCCCCGATGGCGGCAATCAGCTGCTCAAAGCCCTTCTGCTCCTCCGGATCAATCGGCTGCGGAGCAACGACTGGCTTCGGGATGTCTGCAACTATTTTTTCCTCGCCAAGGGCGGCGTCTATCTGGAAACGGATATCGCTTATTTTCCCGGCCCCGCGCAGATTCGAATTTATATGTTCGAGCAAGGGCTGTTTCTGCAGATGAAGCTGCTGCATCCAGACCGAGTCGGAAACCGCGATCCAGAGCACCGTGCCCCGGATCACCTGCGGTTCGGTCCGTTCCGCAATCTCCGGGCCGACGACCTGTGGCCAGTTCCGGAAGATGGCGTGTAGAGCCAACCGCTTGTCCCATTGCCTTTTTTTGAAAAGCTCGACAAAAAGGGCATCTATCCGGGTTATTTTTTCGGGAGCGACCATGGTAATTGTGCCTGATTGAGTGGGTTTTAGCCCCTGGATTGTAAACAACCCTTGCCGCATTGCAAAGAACTCATTATATATTGCTCACAATTTCCGGTCATTTCCTGACTACTTTATTATTGAACCGCACCAATAAGGACTTTCTTCATGGGCTTTCGCTGTGGCATCGTCGGCCTGCCCAATGTCGGCAAATCGACCATCTTCAACGCCCTCACCTCGGCAGGCATCGAGTCGGCAAATTATCCGTTCTGCACCATCGAACCAAACGTGGGCATGGTGCCGGTTCCGGATGCCCGGCTTGATATTCTGGCCGAGATGGCCAAGACCAAGGTCAAGGTCCACGCCCAGATGGAGTTCGTCGACATCGCCGGACTGGTGAGTGGCGCCAGCAAAGGCGAGGGCTTAGGCAACCAGTTTCTCGGCCATATCCGCCAGGTGGACGCCATCGCCCATGTGGTCCGCTGTTTTGAAGACTCAAACATCGTGCATGTGGACGGCAGCATCGATCCCCTGCGCGACCGGGAGGTAATCAACACCGAGTTGATCCTCTCCGACCTCGACACCGTGAGCCGACGCATGAGCAAAACCGCATCCCAGGCGAAATCCGGGGATGCGGTCTACAAGGCGCAACTGGTTGTCCTGGAAAAATTGCACGGACTGCTCAATGACGGCAAACCGGCCCGGGTTATCGAGCTCGACGACACGGGCCAAAAGCTGATGAAGGAGCTTTGCCTGCTCACCGCCAAGCCCATCCTCTATGTGGCCAATGTCAGCGAGGCGGAGATCAACACCGGCAACCAGTGGGTGGAGGCGCTCCGCAAGGCGGCGGCTGAGGAAAACGCCTCGGTGGTCATGATCTCCGGGGCGATTGAAGAGGAATT
>JAZDIS010000097.1:0-5208 GCA_043804705.1 Pseudomonadota bacterium
ATACCGGATCAGGGTGCGGTTTCCAGCACCCAGCCGTCCAAAGCCCTTTTTGACCTTGGCTCACTGGTTGCTCTTTTTCTCACCGTCAGGCTAGCCGCACAAAAACAGTTCACCCGCCTTCAGTCTTTGCCCATTTTTGTCCGCATCGCCCTGTATGCCGCCTTGCCGTTGCTCCTTGCCGGCATCTTCCTCGCCGTGAGTCTCACCTCGACGCCTCCGCAAGCTCTTCGCCCGGCAACCACCTCCCTGGCCCGGCATCCGGACGGGGCCGCTCTTTCCAAAACCTCAGGCGGCCTTGGGGGAGTTGGTCAAGCCAGCCTGCTCCACCCCGGAAAAATCCGAAAAAAATGGGCCTTCCCAGCTTTCATTATTCCGGTGAACAATCCGGCCAGTGATCAGCCCGTAACCTTTGTCCTCGTTGACATCACCCTCATTGCCTCCCTGAATGAACAGGAAGAGCCCCCCGCCGGAAAAAAGACCTTTGTGCGCGACATCATCTATCAGTTTTTTCAGAATAAGCCCCTTGAGGAGTTGCGCCGGTTTTCCCTGGCCAGGGGCGAGATGAACAAGGAACTGCGGGCTTGGCTCCTGAAACAATGGCCAGAGGCTCCCATCGAATCCATCATCTTTAACCAGTACCATCTCTCCTGACCTCCCAACGCCCTTCGTGAAAAAAAACAAAACTGACAAATTTGTGGCTAATTGAAAAAAAAATCACTTTTTTGTTGTTTTGATGCTCTTGATGTGCGCCGTCGGCAGACACCGATATGGACGGAAGTTCAGCTTGTTACTCGCCAAAAAAATCCATGGCACGACATTTGCTTTTTGTTTTCATCCAGCATGCATAGCTACAACTTTGATGAATGGACGAATCTAAACAATGAGCACAGAGAGAGGATATATTTATGGACACAGGTGATACCGCATTCATGTTGATTGCCACCGCCCTGGTCATGCTGATGACCCCGGGGCTGGCCCTTTTTTATGGGGGCATGGTTCGCTCAAAAAATGTTTTAAGCACGGTTCTACAGAGTTTTGTCTGCCTGGGCGTTGTCTCGATCATCTGGGTGATCTACGGATATTCCCTGGCCTTTGGCCCTGACGTTAACGGCCTGATCGGCAATCTGGACTGGGCCGGCCTTGCGGGGGTCGGCCTCGAGCCCGGCAAATACTCGGCAACCATCCCCCACCTGCTGTTCTGCGCCTTCCAGCTGATGTTCGCCGTCATCACCCCGGCGCTGATCACCGGCACCTTTGCGGAACGGGTCAAGTTCCCCGCTTTTCTCCTGTTCACCGTTCTCTGGTCCACCCTGGTCTATCTGCCCGTCTGCCATTGGGTCTGGGGCGGAGGCTGGATCAGCGGCCACGGCGGCCTTGATTTCGCAGGCGGCACCGTCATCCACATCAACTCCGGCGCGGCAGCCCTGGTCGCCGCCTTGATGTTCGGCAAACGCAAAGGTTGGGGCAAGGAATCCTTCCATCCCCACAACCTGACCATGACCATGCTGGGTGCAGGCATTCTCTGGTTCGGCTGGTTCGGCTTCAACGCGGGCAGCGCCCTAGCGGCAAACGGCGTTGCGGTCAACGCCTTCTTCACCACCCAGGTCGCCACCGGCGCGGCCCTGCTTTCCTGGCTCATCGCGGAATGGCTGGTACAGGGCAAGCCCACCACCCTGGGAGCCGCTTCCGGCGCCGTCGCCGGCCTGGTCGCCATCACCCCCGGAGCCGGGTTTGTCGGCTCCACCTCGGCCATCCTCATCGGCTTGGTGGCCGGCGCCCTCTGCTACTTCGCGGTTCTCGCCAAAAGCCGCCTCGGTTACGACGATGCCCTGGATGTGGTAGGAGTCCATGGCGTGGGCGGTCTCTGGGGCGCTTTGGCCACCGGCCTGTTCGCCACCACCGCCGTCAATGCCGCTGGCAAGGACGGCTACTTTTTCGGCAATCCGCAGCTTTTGGGAATCCAGGCCATGGACGCCTTGACAACCATCGCCTACTCGGTTGTAGTAACATTCATTATCCTCAAGGTTGTTGACTTGGTGATCGGTCTCCGGGTGAGCGAGGAGGAAGAAGTACAGGGGCTGGATCTGACCCAGCACAGCGAAATCGGTTATTCACTCTAACGTAACCGACCAGCAGCACCACATCTGCTTTGTCATCGGCCTGGTCCGCATACCGTATGTATGGCGGACAGGCCTCTTTCGCGCAGCTGCGGCACTGCTGGCCGTTTACAATTCCAAGGTAACCGGAAAACGAGAAAAACCAAGAGCCGTAACTGTTCGGCAGCACCGCAGATGCGCGGAAGAGGTCGGCGACATGTGCTGGTGCACATGAGCTGGCCGATGACAAAGCAGATGCCGCGCTGCCGGGCAGTTACCAGAAAAGGAGAATTGCATGAAGAAGATCGAGGCAATCATCAAGCCGTTCAAGCTGGACGAAGTCAAAGACGCCTTGAACGAAATGGGCATCAAGGGCATGACCATCTCCGAGGTCAAGGGATACGGCCGCCAAAAAGGGCATAAGGAAATCTACCGCGGCGCGGAATACATCGTCGACTTCATCCCCAAGGTCAAGATCGAGATCATTGTGGAGGCCGCCATGGTGGAACCCGTGGTCACAAAAATCCGGGAAACCGCCAACACCGGCAAGATCGGCGACGGCAAGATCTTCGTCCTGCCGGTGGAAGAGGTTATCCGCGTCCGCACGGGGGAAACCGGCAAAGAGGCGATCTAGTCCGTCGTAACCGGCAGCAGCGAAGCGGCGTAAGGAGCCGTAACGAAATGAACAAAAAAACTACAGATTATTTCCTAACGGCTCCTAAGTGATGGATGTTGAGCTGCGGGCAAAACGGGACGCCCTGGAATATCTCTGGCGCCAGGGGTTGAGCGGTCAACCCCTGCTCCACAGACACTCGCGGCTCATCGACGACTATCTTGTTTCCTGCTTCGCCAACTGCCCGGAAGCAGGAGAGGGCATGAGCCTTGTCGCCCTCGGCGGCTATGGACGAAAAGAGCTGTTTCCCTATTCGGATGTCGACCTCCTCCTGCTCCACGCGCCCGAGGCGGAGGATCGCCTCGAAGCGGTGAGCCAGGCCCTGTTTTATCCCCTGTGGGATGCGGGCCTTGAGGTCGGACACGGAGTGAGAACTACTGATGCCTGCCTGGCCGACGCCAGGCAGGACTTCTTTTTTCAGGTGGCGCTGCTGGACGCCCGCCATCTGGCAGGCTCGCAGCCGCTTTTCACCACAATGCACCAGGCCTTCCACCGGGAATTGATATCGGGGCACCGGCGGGAATTCTTGCAGAACATGATGCGGCACCGCAATGAACGCCATCAACGCTATGGCATGCACAGCTACCAACTGGAACCGCATATCAAGGAAAGCCGCGGCGGCTTCCGCGATATCCAGGCCATGATCTGGGTGAGCCACGCCCTCTTCGGTCTGCAGGAGCTGGGCGGCATCGAAGAAGCAGGCCTGATCTCGTCCCAGGAAAAAGAAGCCTTTGCCCAGGCCAGGGATTTCCTGATCAAGGTTCGCAACCGGCTCCATTATCTCAGCGGACGCAAAAACGACCAGATGTTCTTCGAGTATCAGGAGGAGATGGCCAAGGCCTTCAGATATTCGGACACCCGAGGCGCCCTGGGGGTAGAACGCTTCATGCAGGATATCTACCGGCATCTGCAAACCATCGCCACCACCACCGACCTGTTTTTTGAACATGTCGATGAAACCCTGGGCTCACCGCGCGCCAATCCGGCCGGACAGACCATCGAGCCTGGAATCACGGTGCGTCAGGACCGCCTCCACCTGTCCGGCCAGGCGCTGATCGAAAAACGCCCCTACCTGCTGATGCGCCTTTTTGCCCAGGCTGGAAAAACTGGCCTTGAGATCCATCATCGCAGCCGGAAGATCGTTACCGCCAACCTCCACTTGGTGGACGACAGGCTCCGCCACTCAAGGCGCATGGCCAAGGCCTTTCTCGATATCCTGGAAAACGCGCGGGATGTGCAAGCCGTTCTGACGGTCATGCTGGACACCGGACTGCTCACCGCCTATATCCCCGAATTTGAGCAGATCCGCGCCCTGGCCCAGCACGATGTCTACCATGTCTTCACGGTTGACCGGCACCTCCTGCAAACCGTGGCGGAGCTGAAAAAGCTCACCCTCGGCAAAACCCCTTTCGCGGGCGTCGAATCTCCCCATGTCCTCGCCCTGGCCGCGCTCCTGCACGACATCGGCAAGGGATCCCACGAAGATCACGCCCAGTGCGGCAGCGAACTTGCCGCCGGGGTGGGCAGGCGGTTGGGGCTGACCGAGGCTGAGACAGCCTGTCTCGGCTTTCTCGTGGAAAAACATCTCTTCCTCACCGTGACCGCCCTGCGCCGCGACCTTGAGGATGACGCCTTTCTCCGGCAATGCGCCGAGCAGATCCAGACCCCGGAACGTCTGACCATGCTCTACCTGCTCTCCATCGCCGATGCCAAGGCCACCGGCCCCACGGCCTGGACCGAATGGAAGGGAGCCCTGCTCCTGGAAATCTCCCTTAAAATCGCCCACCTGCTGGAACGGCAGGACATGGTTCTTCCCGACAGAAGCCAGGGCGCAGGCTGGATGCTCGAACAGGTTCGCGTCCTGCTGGGCAAAGAGGCCCCGGCCGATTGCGAGATTCTGCCGGAGGAATACCTGCTGAGCTTTCCCCCGCAAGAGGTGGCCCACCACCTCAAACTGCGCGCAGGGCTAAAAAAAGAAAAACAGGCCATCGTCGAACCGGCCGAGCACCCCCTGTTCTGGTCGGTCCTGGTCATGGCCCACGACTCCACCGGGCTGCTGGCCAAGATTTGCGGCACCTTGGCCCTGCATGGCCTCAATGTGGTGAGCGCCCAGATCTTCACCTGGGAAGACGGCACGGCGGTGGATGTGCTCAATGTCCGCCCGGCGGCGGAGCAGACTTACGCGGAACAGGACTGGCGGGCCCTTGGCGAGGATCTCAATCTGGCCCTGAAAAACCGGTTTGGCCTCAGCCACCGGCTGGTCGATAAATTTCGCACCGCCTTGCGCACCCCCGGCCAAAAAAACGTGCAGGCCGCCCCGCGGGTTGTTAGAGACAATAAGGCTTCGGAACAGTATACGATTATCGAGGTTTGCGCCAATGACCGGACCGGTTTGCTCTCTGACATCACCCGAACCCAGGCCGATTGGGAACTCTACAG
>JAZDIS010000098.1:0-2082 GCA_043804705.1 Pseudomonadota bacterium
CCAGCCTTAATGGTGACATCTTTTCCCCCATCGGGAGTGACGACAACCTCTCCCTCCAGAATGAAACACGTCTCCTTGCTGTCATAGGTCCAGGGGAACTCTGACACCTCGCAGGTCCAGATAGGCCAGGTCTTGGCGCCAAGGGCCTTGAGTCGTAACTCTTCCGGATTATGTTCAACCTGTATCGTTTCCTTCATCTCAATTCACCTCATACGGTTACTGGTATTCCTGTCGGACACAAGTTTGGTCGTAATCCCTTCGTAAATCAGGTCGGTTCCTTCAGCGGCTCTTTTTCTCCCAATATCTACAACAGGTTATGCATAAATTTGCGCAGACCGTCAAGACAATTGAACGAAACCCCTCCAGTTTCATGGTCATGCCCCCCCCAGCGGGGGAGGCCCGGGGTGGGGATGAACGGTTACATATGTCGAGAACGTGAAAAAAAACGGGGTGCAACAGGGCGTTCTATTGTTCGATCCAGGCAGTTACTAGAAAAACGGCCTTAGCGGGTTTCTCCAGCATGAGCGGCAGCAGGTTCGGAATGGGCTGGTCGGAAATCAGACAGACATGCACTTTCGTGGGGGTCATAAATTAACCCCGCCAGTTGTAAAAGGTAGGCAGTTGCGGCGAGATGGCGTGCAGTTGCACGGTTTTGGCTTCTGCGAGCAGCATTGGCAGAAAGATTTTCTCAAGCCAGAGGCGCTGTTTTTCCCAAGCTTCCTGGCCAATCGGGGTATAGCCGTGGGCCAGGATGGAAAGGTTGCGGGTTTGCACATGCCCGAGCAGGGCGGGAAGATGGTCCGAGGCGAAGGTCTTGGCTGGTCCGACAATCATTTTTCCGACCATGGTCCAGGCGACAAAAAGTCCCGCCGGGCGCTTCCCGTCCCGATTTTGGGGGATTTCCACGCCAAAGGGAATCCTCTCCGAAGGAACATCGGCGGTCTCAATGCCGCACCGGGAGCGAAGCAGCCACTGGGCCGTCCATTCGATCAGGCGATAGACCCGCGCCACCGCGTCGTCGTATCGTCCTTGGTCCGCGCGGCGTTCGGCGTTCCGCCAAAGATCAAAGAGCCGCATGGGCTCCTGTTTCGTTGATTCGGCAACCAGATCCTTGAGCGCGCCAAGATGTTTTCCAAGATCGTCCTTGACGACGCGCGCATAGATCGCCAGAAGTCGAAGGGCCTCGGTATGATCGAAACGGTCCCAGGCGGCAAAGGCCTTGGAAAGGTCGCGGGCGCGGGCGAGCCGACTGCGTAGGACAGCATTGCCGGGTGAGCGGATGCCTGCAAGACCGGCGGCAGTCTCGTCGTATGCATAACGGCCCCAGGCCAGCAGATAGGGAGTCATTGCCCGATTCAAACGCACGGCATCGGCAATGGCCGGGGTGCTGGCCTCGGTGCCGTCCTGCACCTTGATAAGGTTGGCGCGGTTGCCGGTGACCAGTTGGAGCTCGACGCCATCATGCTCCAAGGCTTCGAGAACCAGGGCGGCAGCCATACTTTTGGTGCCGCCGGTGTAGTCGGCGACAATACGGGCGCCCGGGAAAAGTTCCTTGACGCTGTTCAAGGCGACGCGGACGGCAATGACCGCAGCATCCAGGTCGTCGGCCGGGACGATGATTATCTCGTAAGCGTCATCGGCAAGATCGGTCTGGGCCGGGATATTGGGAAGGGAGGCCTTGTCATCGTTTGCCTCGGCCTTGATGCACAGGCCCTTACCAGTGATTTGTGTCTCAGATCCTGGTTTTTCAGTGCCGGGGTCCTTGCCGGAGCAGATAAAACAGACATGATCCGGCCGAAGGTCGCGGATGGCGGTAACAATGGGCTGATGCGACCCCCCCACGGTGCAGATAAGGATAGTATTGACAATCATGAAAAAGGGAGCTCCTTCTTGTTTTTGGCGCGGCGGCAATACCCATCCGTTCTCACCAGATGGTTTTTATCGCCGGCCAATTGTAATCTTGACAATTATGCGCTTATGTTGCAAGATATCCGCATGTGGATTGCAAGAAAATATAAGGAAACCCTCGAAGCCATGCTTCGCCAGTTTCCGGCCGTGGTGCTCACCGGTGCGCGGCAGGTG
>JAZDIS010000099.1:0-3866 GCA_043804705.1 Pseudomonadota bacterium
TGCCGGTCGCCACCGTCACCGGAACCGGCTGGCTCTTGTCCTTGCCGCTTTTTTTGCTCTTGGCATCCTTGGAGCCGGAACAGCCCGGCAGCACAAGGAGAAGACACAGCGCCAGAACCGGCCACAAACAGGCCCGACGACACCCCGGCGCGGGAGAAACCGGGGGATTCCCGGCAGTCGTAATGGATACGCTCATTTATTCAGATCTCCCGATGGAGTTTCTTGCTGGGGAGCGGCGGCCTTCGCCGCTGCTTCGCCCGAGGTTTCATCCCGGTCCGGGCCGATATCCCAGCCGCCGCCCAGGGCCTTGAAAAGAGCGACCAGATTTACGGCCAGCTGCTGCTCGCTTTGGCTCAGTTGATCTTGGGATTGATACAGAATGCGCTCGCCCAGCAGGACATCCAGAAAAGTTGTCAGTCCGGCGCGATAACGGCCGGAGGCGAGTTCCACCGCCCGCTCTCCCGCAGCCACCGCCGCAGCCAGGGTCCGGCGGGTCTCTTCTCCCCGGGCCTGAGCCAAAAGGGCGGCTTCCACCTCGCCCAAGGCGTTGAGCACCGCCTTTTCGTAGGCTGCCTGGGCCTCTTCCCGGAGTCCCTGATTAAGGGCGATGTTGGCCCGCGCCCGGCCGCCGTCGAACAGGGGCCAGCGCACCGTGGGGCCGACGGTCCAGTAGCGGCTGCCGGTGCTGAGCAGGTCGCTGAGATTGGTGCTTTGCAGACCCGTCAGGCCGGTGAGGGAAAAGCGGGGAAAGAGTTCGGCGGTGGCCACCCCGATATCGGCGGTGGCGGCGGCCAGTTGCCGTTCGGCTCTCCGGATGTCGGGCCGCCGCCGCAAGAGCTCGGAGGGCAGGGTTTCCGGCAAGCGGGCGGGCAGGGCGGGCAACGGCGCCGTAGCGGAGAGTTCCTCGGCCAGGGATTGGGGCGGCAAGCCCAACAGCAGGGCGAGGCGATGGATCGACTGCCCGGCGCTGTTTGCCAGGGGCGGCAGCTGGGCGCGGGTCACGGCCAGCTGGGTCTCGGCCTGGGCCACCTCCAGCTCATTGCCGATTCCGATCTCCCGGCGGCCCCGGATCAGGGCCAGGGTTTTTTCCTGCCCGGCGAGATTCAAACGGGCCGTGGCCAGACGCTGCTGACTTCCGCGCAGCTCCAGGTAGTTGCGGGCCACCTCCGCCTCCAGGGAAATCAGGACAGCCGTGCTGTTTTCCCCGGCGGCGGCCAGGCGGGCTTCGGCCGCTTCGGCGGCCCGGCGGGCGCCGCCGAAGATGTCGATCTCCCATCCGGCGTCGAAGCCGGTCTGGAAGAGATCCTGGGTGGTCCCAGCGTTGCTGGCCCCGGTATTTTCGCTGCGCCGGCTGTCGGCATAATCAGCGGAAACCCCCACTGCGGGGGCAGCCGCCGCCGTGGTCAGCCGGTACTGGGCCCGGGCCTGCAGGATGCGGGCCTCGGCGATCCTGAGGTCCGGGTTGGCGGCGACAGCCCGCTGGATCAGGGAGTCAAGCCGGGCGTCGTTGAAGAGGGTCCACCAGTGTCGAAGCTCCTCGTCTCCGGCCGGGCTGGCACTCTCCGCTCCAGTCCCGCTCCAGGCGGCGGGCAACTCCGGCCGGGGCGGCTGATAGGTGGGCCCGGCCGGGGCACAGGCGGCGAGGAGAGCTGTCGCCCCCCAGCCCGCCATGGCAAAAAACCAGGAGAAACGGCCACCCGGTATGGCGCGGCGGCCTCGATTATTGATCGATCTGTCCACTATCGGTTTCCTTGGTTCCCACAACCCGGCGATTTACAAAGCGGGCAGGGAAAAAGCGTTGCTGTGTCCGGCGATCTGTCTGATCCGGCTGACGGGATGCCGCCCCAAGGGCAACCGGGAAATCAACGGCAGGGAAGTGCGGGGAGAAGAGGCCTTGGCCCGTAATGCTCATGGCCGCCAGCCTGTAGTCGCCGTGAGGAATGTCGGGATTATGGTGTTTCAGGGCCGACCTCTTGACACCGTTTCAGATGGAGATGAAAACGGGAAGTTAAAACAGCCGTTTGATTTAGTCAACGGAAATTACGGCCGGATTCGCCCCGAAAAAGATCGTTCAGGGAAAACATTATCTCCGTACAGCCTGTGCCCATGGCATTTCCCAGTTGACTAAGTCATTTTTAATCACTATGATTTGAATATAATCGAAATGTATCGGAAAGGCTGCCTTCAAGGGTCACTTTCCTTGCACCCTAAATGATCAAACCCGATAACCCCGATTCGGCCGGATCGTGTCGAAAACTACGAAGGGGAAATTACACCATGGCACAGATAGAAACCAAGGTTTTCACCGCCCATGTTCCACTGCCGCTGGCCGAAAAGGTCGATCAGCTGGCCGCTCGTCTTGAGCGCTCACGGGGCTGGATTATGAAGCAAGCGTTGTCGGCCTGGATCGACCAGGAAGAGGAGCGCAGCCGTCTGACCCGTGAAGCGTTGGCCGATGTGGATGCCGGTCGGGTCATCGACCAGCAGGCCGTGCAGGCGTGGGCGGACAGCTTGAGCACCGACACCCCGTTGCCGTTGCCGCGCTGATGGAACTGCAGTGGACGAGCAAGGCGCTCTCCGATCTGGCGCGGCTGCATGCGTTTCTGGCGCAGGTGAACAGGGGGGCGGCGGCGCGCACCGTGCAAGCACTCGTGGCCGCGCCGATCGGTCTGCCGGCGAATCCGCGCCTTGGGGAAAGGCTTGAGGAGTTCGAGCCGCGCGAGGTCCGACGGCTTCTTGCCGGGCATTACGAAATGCGCTACGAGATCCGGGAGGCCGCCATCTACGTTCTGCGGCTGTGGCATACGCGAGAGGATCGCTAGCCGCAGGCTGCAGGAGGCCTCCCCTTTTTTTCCTTCTCCCGGCCGGCCCTCCCGCAGCCGGCTTCTCTTCAACTACAGATCTTCAATCCGCGCTTTGCAGGCATCATATTCCGCCTTGATAAGTTTTCTGCCCATCATCGAGACCTTGGCGCAATAGTCGGCGATCTCGCGGTGTTGCCGTGAGAATTCCTCCATCTCCTTTTCCTGCTTCGGCGAAAGGGTTTTATAGTCATGTAGTTTCTCGGCGAAATAGAAAAACGCCAAGCCCGGAGGCACGAAGAGAACGAGGGCGATGTTTTCAACGAGGTCTCCATGGGCCGAGCCAAAAACAATCTGGAAGGCAGCCAGCAGGATGGCGCAGAATACCAGAGCCAGGAGATACGGGATGATGCGCAGATATTTTTTCTTGATCTCTAAGACATCGGCCGGTGGGTCTTGGGGGAGATTGATGTACATGTTTTCCTTACCTTCCGGGCTGGGCATCGCCCGGTTAACGTGATTATTCCTCGAAAAATTACCTGGTCAGCATCCATCCCCACGGCCCCCAAACATCCCATACGTCCAACAGATTGTCAACTCCTGGAAAATAATGGGATGGCGGCTCCTTATCGGCTACAGCATCTCCACCCCTTCGTCCGTCCTTTTTGGGCTGACGACCGCCTGCTGGTAGAGGAAGGCATCGCGGATGTGGTCCCGCAGCTGATCGTCGTTCCATGGCTTGCCGAGGAATTTGTAGAGCCCACCCTCGTTGACCGCCTGGACAACGGTTTCCAGGTCGGCGTATCCGGAAAGAACTATGCGGACGGTATAGGGATGGAGCGCCTTGACCCGGTGGAGGAACTCGATCCCGGTCATTTGGGGCATGCGCTGGTCGGCCAGGATCACCTGAACGACGTTTTTAGCCAGCAGCTCAAGCCCCTCCGCGCCGCTGGGGGCGGTGAGCACCCGGTAGTTTTCGTCGGCGAACACCCGGCGCAGGGCGGAGAGGATGTTGGCTTCATCGTCGACGATGAGCAGGGTGCGGGTTTCCGGAAACTCCTCCGG
>JAZDIS010000100.1:0-2030 GCA_043804705.1 Pseudomonadota bacterium
GCTCTTCCGCCAGGGTATTGTCGCCATATGCGGCCCGGAAGTCAAAGAAGATGGTGGAATGCATGACCTCAAGCGGCTCTGGCCTGTGCAGCCAGTTGTCAAAGTAGCCGCGCCAGCCGGTGATCGGCTGGCACCATTTTGGATTGGAGGCCATGATTTTGCCCGGGCATGGGGGATAGCCGCAGTCGACCAGATGGGCGATCGCTTTTTCGCCCAGGGTCTTGAAATATGCCGCGGCCAGCCCGGCCTGTGCCTCGTTTTCCGGTTGGGTGTACAGCAGGGCATTGTCCTGGTCGGTCATGAAGGTTTGTTCCCGGCGGCCTTCGCTGCCCATGACCAGCCAGCAGAAGGGCAGGGGCGGGGGACCGAGTTCTGCAACAAGCAGGGTGAGCAGCCGGTCGAGGATGTGGTCGTTGAGCACCGTGATCATCCGGGTGATGTTGTTGGCCTTGGCCCCTTCCTCGATGAGGGTGCGGATGACGGCCGGAATCTTCCTGGCCAGGGGGTAAAGCCCTTCAATGGATCGCTGGGCCACGATCTCCCTGAACAGATAGAGGGGCGAGGTTCCCTGGAGGAGCATGATGTCGTGGGCGGTGATCACCCCAGTGATGGTTCCTTGTTGCTCCACAGCCAGATGGTGGATGGAGAGGTGCATCATCTGCAGCATGGCGTCGAAGCATACCCGGTGGGAGGGGATGGTTCTGAGCGGTGTCGCCATGATCCGGCCCACCGGAGCCTGGTAGTCGAGTCCGGCTGCGACCACTTTGGTGCGCAGATCCTTGTCGGTGATGATGCCGACGATTTTTTTCTCCTGGTCGTGGACCAACAGGGAGCCGATATGCAATTCCGCCATCCTGGCCGCGGCCATCTGGACGCTGTCCGTTGCGGCAATGGTTTTTGGGGCGCCTTTGACAATATCGCCAACCTGGGCCGAGAAAAGAAACAGGGCGCTTTCGGTGCGCGGGGCAATCTTGTGCTGCCGAAGCTGAGCATACGCGGTTTTTACAAGTTTTTCGGACATGCTGCGCAGGAAGTAGTGCGTGACCTTGGGGGATGACTGGATGAGGTTGAGAAACGCCTCCCTTGGGAAGAGAAAGCAAAAGGTGTCCTCGACGGTCTCGACGTTGAGGTTTGCCATATTGGTTCCCTGGATAATGGGCAGGGCGCCGAAATATTCTCCCTCGCCGCGAAAATCCTTGAGGGTTACGGTGCCGTCTTCGTCCTTGAGATAGATTTTGACCCCGCCTTTCTGGATGAGATAAAAATGGTGGACTTGGGTCTGGTCCTGTCTGAAGATGATGGTGCCTTTCGGGAAAAAATCGATGAGGCAGCGGGTGGCCAGATTTCTCAGCGTCTCCGCATCAAGTTCGTTAAAGGGCAGGGTGCGGGCCAGAAACTCGAGGATGATTTCCGGTGCCACGGCATGGATATTGTGAGAAGATGCGTTCATGATTCCTCATTGAGGGGGGCTCTCCCTTGTTTCAGGACTACACAAAGGCGTGCCCGTGGTCAAGGGATAATCAAAAAGGCTCATCTCTTGGTCCCTTGACATTGATTAGTGTAACATAGTAAAAATTCACAAGAAAATATTTGTGCAAACAACCAGGCCCTGAAGGGGAATCCAATTTCATGAAAAAAGAACACGCGGTCATTATTCCGGTCATCCTTGCCGGAGGATCAGGCACCCGGTTGTGGCCTTTATCACGGGAGTGCCATCCCAAGCAGCTTCTTCCTCTGGTTAACGACAAGACCATGCTCCAGAACACGCTGCTGCGGGTCCAGGGGTTGAAGGGGGTCGCCGCGCCGGTCATCGTTTGTACCGAAGAACATCGTTTTCTGGTAGCCGAACAGGTCCGTGCCATTGGCGGCGCGGCGATCATCATCATCGAACCCGTGGGGCGGGATACGGCCCCGGCTGTTGCCGTCGCCGCCCTGGAGGCGATCCGGCAGGATGAAGAGGCGGTTATCCTTGTTTTGCCTGCGGACCATGTCATCGGCAACGAGATAAATTTTGCCGAGGCCGTGAGCAG
>JAZDIS010000101.1:0-3271 GCA_043804705.1 Pseudomonadota bacterium
TGGTGGCCATCTACTCCACCTTCTTCCAGCGAGCCCTTGATCAGATTATCCACGATGTCTGCCTGCCCAATCTGCCAGTTACCCTGGCCATTGACCGGGGCGGTCTGGTCGGAGACGACGGCCCCACCCACCACGGGGTATTTGACCTGTCCTTTCTCCGCTTCATCCCCAATCTGGTGATCATGGCTCCCAAGGATGAGAATGAACTGCGGCACATGCTCCACACTGCCATTCTGCATCCAGGCCCCGCAGCGGTCCGCTATCCAAGGGGAAACGGGGAAGGCGTTGCCCTGGACAAAGTGCTGCAACGCATCCCTCTGGGAACAGGCGAGCTTCTCCGGGAAGGAAAGGATATCCTTTTGCTCCCCATCGGCAACAGGGTTTCAGCTGCCTTGGAGGCGGCAACCGGTCTGGAAAAACTTGGGATTGAGGCGACAGTGATCAACCCGCGCTTTGTCAGACCCCTGGACGATGCGCTGATCTGTGAGTGGGCCAGCCGGACCGGCAGGGTGATAACCATTGAGGATAACGTCAAAAAAGGCGGCTTTGGCAGCGCCATTCTTGAACTCTTCGCCCAGAAAAATCTTTGGGGTGTTCAGACGAAGGTGCTGGGGATACCGGATAAATTCATGGAGCACGGTACCCAAGCCCAGCTCCGCCACAAGGGAAACATCGATGTCCCGGCGATCATCGTCGAGGCTCTTTCCCTCTGCGGTAAACAGCACCAGGGCGAAGCAACAAAACAATAGCCCCATCCGGAAGGAAACAAAACTGTCTTAAGAACCGTACCGAAGCAGAAACCTTTCGTAACGGTTCTTAAACTTCGTGCCCGAACAGGACTTCCTGTTTCTCAATCACCGTGAAAACCTGGGCCAATTGATTTTTGCTTTCCTCCGGGATACTGATGAACCGGCAGGCCAGACGGATACGTCTTGGCGAGTAATCCGGATTCGCCTCAACCACCATCAAACGCCTGGCCACGGAATACAGGCCGGGAATTTTCAGCGCGACACCGTCAAGATTAAACTCCATACTGACCATTACCGGCATAAACCAGTGTAACTGCGCAGGGGCGTCAAGTTCGCACAGCATCCCCCCCCCACTGAAATTGATGACCTCGGCGGGAAAACCGTTGCTCCCCTGCGCCAGGGTGGCGATGGTGTCGGGAACACTGTAACGCCTGGCTTTGCGCATGGCAAAGTGGGTGCAAAGCCTGGTGATGATTTTCCCGATATCGTTGGGCGCGCAGGGAATGATGAAATATTCCTCTATCCCGTGGCGCTTGAGTTCTGCAAGATAATCCTGCTTTTTGCTTGAGGTAAACATGGCAAAATTTGTTCTTTGTGCTTCCGGCAGGGAAAGTCGTTTCTGGGCAAATTCGAGCCATTGTTTGTTGGAGGATTCCCTGGAAAAAAGCACCAGATGGTAATGGGCGTCTTCGATAAGGCCTTGTGCCTCCTCGGCATCTTGGACCTCGGAAACAACCGCGTCATTTATCGTGGCCTGAATCATGGTCCTGATTATGCGCCGCATACTGGCTGAACTGTCCATGATAATTATATTTCTCGCCATATTCCACTCCTTGGAAAAATTAATATCCCTACAAAAAACGAACGACTCCGATATTTTTTCTCTTATCGCCTTTCAGCGCTGCACACAATGCGGCAACTCCTCCATCCGCATACGCCCTCGCCCCTGTTTTTTTAGAGCGAAAAAAAAGCGATGTATGTGGCACATTGCCGCATAAAAAACTATATACAGAAATCGAGCTGTAGAACAGAAAATATTTTCATCACAAACATGCATCCTCAACATGACGGCAACAGAAAAAAAAATCTCCGGCTCAAAAACCGCCATCCCTCAGACATGGGTCTTTACCACCTACTTCTGCGAAGGATTGCCCTATTCAATCATCCGCACCGTCTCCACCGTATTCTTTCGGGACAACGGCGTAAGCCTTGAAGGAATCGGCCTTACTTCCCTTTTCGGCTTGCCCTGGGCTTTAAAATTTTTTTGGGCGCCCCTGCTTGACCGGTATGGCACCAAGCGCCAGTGGCTTCTCCTCATGCAGATTCTGCTGGCCGGACTCCTGCTTATCGCCGCAGCACTTGCCCCTCTGCCCCAGGCCATCCCCCTCATCGGCATGACCTTTTTTATCGGAAGTTTCCTGGCCGCTACCCACGACATTGCCATTGACGGCTATTATCTGGAGGCCCTTGATACTCTTGGACAAGCTCGTTTTGTCGGTTACCGGGTCATGGCCTATCGTATTGCCATGATGGCCGGGACCGGAATTATTGCGACCATTGGGGCAACCTCTGGATGGGCTATTGCCTTTGGGGGATCGGCCCTTGTTCTGGCGCTTTTTTCCGCCTACCATGTGCGATATTTGCCCCACGGCGAAGCAGCTCCCCTCCGCCTGCTGCTGCCGGGGGCCAATACAAGCCGCCTGCTCAGGTTTGCCGTTGTTGCCGCACTTGCAACGGTCGCCTTGCGTCTGCTGGGCCAGGCAATCCCCTGGCAGGACCTTCTGCCGCGCCACGGATTTTTGCTCAATATCGACCCGGCCGCACTGATCAGCATGCTCCTGATCACCGCACTCATAGTTGTCGGCATCCAGCGGAAGAAAATTAAAAAATGGCTGCGGCACAAGGGCGACGCCTTTTTCAGCGAAGCCTTCTTTTCCTTTATGGATCGAGAAAAAATTGGCCCCATCCTGGCATTTATAGTTTTGATCAGGACCGGGGAATACATGCTCTCCAGCATGGTTGCGCCGTTCATGGTCGACCTGGGCATAAAACAGCACTACGGCTGGATTTCAGGTGGGGTTGGCCTGCCGTTTTCCATAATCGGCGCGATGCTTGGCGGGTGGCTTATCTCGAAATATTCGCTGAATAAAATGATCTGGCCGTTGTTACTTGCCCAGAATCTCACCAATCTGGCCTATATGTTTCTGGCCCTGCAACTCAATGACTTCGTCATGCTCAACACCGGCAATCCCTTTCCAGCCGCAATCGGCGAGAACAACCTCCTTGCCGTTGCCTGCGTACATGCCTTTGATCAGTTCGCCGGAGGCCTTGGCACTGCCGTGCTCATGGTCTTTCTCATGCGCTTATGTCAGCCGCGGTTCAAGGCGGCGCATTATGCCATCGGCACGGGGCTGATGAGTTTCAGCGGCCTGTATGCCGGGGTACTGAGCGGTTTTCTCGCCGCATGGGCAGGGTATGGTTATTTCTTCGGGCTCAGTTTCCTGCTCTCTCTTCCCGGAATG
>JAZDIS010000102.1:0-2000 GCA_043804705.1 Pseudomonadota bacterium
GGTGATGGTCGAGGAGGGAAAGGATTCTGTCGCCGGCGGCAATCGCATCATTTTGTTCGACTATATACCCATTGATTCCTTCGGTCACCAGGTCTTTCGCGCCCACGGCAGGGCTGATGAGCACCGGAAGTCCTGCGGCCATGGCCTCCAGGACGGTCATGCCAAAGGTGTCGAAGTCTGAAAGCAGGACGTAGGTGTCCGACGCGGCATAGATATCTTCAATGTCTTCGGTCAGCACCCCCGCAAAGATCACGGACTCTTGGACGCTGAGGTCGGCGGCGAACCGGCGGAATTTATTCTGATTTCCTTTGCCCACCACCAGAAGCTTGATCTGCTGCGCAGGGCTCTTTTTTTGCGCATGGGCCAAGGCGGCGATGGTGGTGCTCAATCCCTTGAGTTCGAAGTTCATCCCGACGAACAGCACGATGAAGTCGGAGGCTGCAAAAGCAAACTTTTCCCGGACCGCTTTGCCTCGTTCCTGCCGGTTCAGCGGATTGAACCGTTTAAGATCGATACCCGGATGGACCACCCGGAGCCTTTCCCGAGACTTTGGAAATTCGCGGCAATACTGCTCCAGGGCCAGGGTAGATACCGGCAGCAGCCAGCGGCAGCGAGGGTCGTTGAGCAGCCGCGCCTCCACCCAGGCGGTGACCCGGTCGAACAGGCTCATCCGCTTGCGGCGGATCTGCCGTACCCAGAAACGGTGCGGCACCCCGTGCATGGTGAACAAGTCTGCGCGCAGGATCCGGTCATGGGCGTGGACAAGGTCGCAGCCCAGCTTGGCAGCCGTGCGGCTGACGAACCAAGCGAAGCTGATGGTGGTGAGGAAGCGGGGAAAGGTGATGATGGGGATGTGGTGGAAAAAGATGGTCGTGGAGGAGGACACCCAGCGGTTAGCCAGGATATGGATTTCGTAGGCCGGATTTTCGGCCAGCCGCTCGGCTAGGATGGCGGCAAAGCGCTCCGCCCCGCCGGCCAGGCCGTATTTGGGGATGACCACTGCTATTTTTTTTCTGGGGCAGGCAGGGGAGGGCATGGCGGCTCAGGAGGAGCTGGCTTCGGCGGCCAGCCCCTGGAAGAAGTCGAGGAGCAGCCGGTAGCGGTCCAGTTTGGCGGTGACAGCCGCCTTGTCTGTGGTCAGAAACCCTTCGATGGGCAGGGTGAGTAGCCGCCAGCGGGCCTGGCGAATATTGGCCCGGCAGATGCGGCCTATGGTGTCGGGCGTGTAGCAGCGCCGGTAGAACAGGGCCTCGGCGGCCAGTTTTTTGCGCACGACCTCAATGGGCAGCGTATGCCGTTCGCTCTTGCCTTCCCAGTGGATGACCTCGGCTTCGGGGATGAAGCCCAGCTCCCAGCCGGCCTGCCGCACCTTGAGGCCCAAGTCGATGTCCTCGCCGTAGAGGAAGAAATCCTCGCTGAAACCGCCCACCTGTGTCACCACTTCACGTCGGGCAATGAGGCTTGCCCCGAGCAGCCAGGCGATCCGGCCTGGCAGTCCGGTGAGTTCGCCGGTCGCATGGCGCTGGCCTGGGTAGCTTTCCTCCACCGAGCCTTGTGGGGTGCCGTCGGGGTAGAGAAGTCGGGTGCCGGCCATGCCGATGGAGGGATTTGCCTCCATGAAACGGAGCATGGCGCCAAGGCATCCCGGCCGGACCTCGGTGTCCGGATTAAGGTAGTAGATGAACCGGCCCGTTGCCTCCCTGGCTGCAAGGTTGTTCGCCTTGGCAAAGCCGAGGTTCTCCGGGCTGGCCAGAAGGCGGACCTGGGGAAACTGGTCGCGGACCATGGCCACGCTGTGGTCCGCCGAGGCGTTGTCCACCACCCGGACCTCGCAGAAGGCATCGGTCTGGGCCAGCACCGAGCGCAGGCAGGCGGTAAGGAAGTCTGCGGTGTTGTAGTTGACAATGATGATCGAAAGATCAATTCTCTGTGGCACTAAGATCCTTGATATGGAATTTGTGATACATATATGGTCTGGTCAGTATCGTCCATAAAGTCCG
>JAZDIS010000103.1:0-2874 GCA_043804705.1 Pseudomonadota bacterium
GTTTTTTTCCCACTGTTTCCCCCGGCCTTCCAGCTGTTTATGCCACACTTCCGCGAGTCTCTGCCGCAGCGGCTCCGGGCGAAAAAGCGCGTATCAGCCATGATCGAAACCGGTTTCGCCCTGCTGGGGGCCGCTAACAGAACAGCCCGCGACCGGATAATGCGGGCAGGACTCGGTGGTGCTGATTTTGCCAAGCGGTCCATCAAGGCCGACGCCAGACGGATGGCGACTGAATTTGCCCAGAGTTGCGATCAGGAAACGCTGCTCGCCTTCGCCACCGCCGAGGGCTGGAGCTTCGGCAGAGAGGACCGCTCCACGCAAGTTCGACTGGTCAGCCTGTTGTATCGCTTCTACGGCATAAACGCCTTTGTTGATGGTGAATGGCCGTGCACCGTAGAGCTGGATCGCCAGACCTTTTTGCCCGGATTGGAAAAACTGGCCGCTGCCCTGCGGAATGAGGGCTTTGGTCTCTTTCTCGGCAGGGAACCCCTCGCCCTGGGGCTGTGGGATTTCACCGTTACCGCCGCTGTCGACGGCATCGACTGGTTCGAGCTCAGACCGGAGATCCGCTGCAATGGCGAATTGCTCGCCGTGGAAGAAATTCGTCGGCTGCTCAAAGAAGGAGTGTTGCGGCAGGGGAACAACTGCTATCTGCTTGGCGATGAGCAGCGTGGCATCTTGGAACTCCTCACCGGCGGTGGGGACGGCAAGGGGAAGCGAAAGAAGAAGGCGGAGATCGTCCGGATCCCGCGCCTGCGGATCCTCGATTGGTTGGAACTCAGGTCTCGCGGGGTTACCCTGCGCCTCCCGGCGGAGGAAGAAAAACTCCTGGCGGGCCTGACCCGGTTGGAAAAAATTCCGGAATGTCCGCTTCCGGAGAGACTCAATGCCCAGTTGCGGCCGTATCAGAAGGAGGGCTTCGAGTGGCTGGCCTTTCTCCACCAGCACCGCTTCGGCGCCTGCCTGGCCGACGACATGGGGCTCGGCAAGACCATCCAGACCATTACCTTCCTGGCCGGACTGGCCGAGGGGATCATTCCGTCCGGCGAAGCGGCAGTGCTTCCCCATCTCATAATTGTTCCCCCTTCCCTCCTGTTCAACTGGGAGAGCGAGATTGACCGTTTCTACCCTACCTTTCGCGTCGTCACCTACTCCGGGCCGCGTCGGAGCGCCGACTTTGCCGGCGCCGACATAGTCCTGACCAGCTACGGCATTCTCCAGCGGGACGCCGAAATCCTCGCTGCCATACCGTTCCAGGTGGCGGTCTTTGACGAGGCCCAGCAGGTGAAGAATATCAACGCCGCCACTACCGGAGCGGCCCGGCGGATTTCGGCCCGGTTCAAGCTTGCCCTCACCGGCACGCCGATGGAAAACCACCTGGGAGAATATTTCTCGATCATGGACCTCTGTGTTCCGGGTCTTTTAGGGAGCTATGAAGAGTTCCGGCGGCGCATCGACATCCGGGGCTTTGGAGGAATAGACACCTTGGTGCGCCGCACCCGTCCCTTCATCCTGCGTCGCAGCAAGCAGATGATTGCCGACGAACTGCCCCCCCGCGTCGAAGCCGACCTTTACCTGGAGATGAACCCGAAACAGCGAGCCCTCTATCAAAGGACCGTTGAGGAGGTGAAAAAGGCGGTGAACGAGGCATTTCGCGAAAAGAACCCTGGCCAGGCGCGAATGATCGCCCTGACCGCCATCCTCAGGCTGCGGCAGATCTGCCTCTGCCCGTCCCTGATCAGCCCCGGCGCCAAGGCCGACTCTCCCAAGCTGGAGTGTCTGACTGAACAGCTTGCCGAGCTGCGTGATGAAGGGCACTCGGTTCTCGTCTTCTCCCAGTTCACCAGCTACCTGGACATCATCGAGGAGGGGTTGAAACGCCACAAACTCCCGTATCTACGCCTTGACGGCTCAACGCCGGTTCCCCAACGGAAGGATCTGGTCACCCGCTTCCAGAAAAGCGACCAGCCCCTGGTCTTTCTCATCAGCCTCAAGGCAGGAGGCAAGGGGCTCAACCTCACTCGCGCCACCTACGTCTACCATCTCGACCCCTGGTGGAACCCGGCGGTGGAGAACCAGGCCTCCGACCGGGCCCACCGTATCGGCCAGACCGCAAAGGTCACGGTCACCCGGCTGCTCATGCGGCACACGGTGGAGGAGAAAATGATGGCGCTTAAAGAACGTAAGCTCAAGCTCTACAAGGCGCTGTTTGAAGACGCCGCCGGTGCCGGCGGGGCGGCCCTGTCCAAGAACGATTTCGATTTCCTGTTGGCGCCGTGAGGGGGAAGGAGGTTACCTGCCCTAATCGACGAAAATTCCTGTAAAACCTTGTACAATTAATGATCTGAGGAATATATCAATACCATGCCCCATCATCTCTACCTGGAAAAATTCGGTCCGGTTCATGCACTCCCGGTGCTCCATTACAAGATGGAGTTTGCGACCCTCGTGCGTCAGGCGGTGGAGCGGCTGCAGCCGGACTGTATTGCCATCGAACTGCCCCCTACCCTCCAGGCTCATTTTCTGCGGGGAATCCGACGTTTGCCGGAGATTTCGGTTCTCAGGTACGAAGTGGACAGTTCCGGCAAGCGTTCCGTTGGCGGGGGCGAAACAGTCTTTCTCTTTATCGAGCCGGCCGACCCGCTCGTGGAAGCGGCCCGTCTGGCCGGAGAGCGGGAGATCCCGCTCCACTGTATTGATGTGGATGTGGAAGGCTATCCCTGCCACGAAGAGCCGTTTCCCGATTCCTATGCCGTCCGGCGCATCGGCCTTGCTTCCTACTACGCTGAATACCGGAAAGTTTTCGGAAATTCCCGGCCGGGACCGGAAGATCTTCTGCGTGAGAAAGGCATGGCCTACCGACTCCAGCAGTTG
>JAZDIS010000104.1:0-8498 GCA_043804705.1 Pseudomonadota bacterium
TTTTTGTAGTTATTTTTTCAATATCCGGGCCGGTTGCTTTATTTTTAATATTTTATAATAAAAACGACATGTTAAAGAGGTTTTATTCTCTTGAATATCCCAACGCCTCTATATTCTTTTATCAACACCTTCTCAACCCTGTATCCCACAAATCTGTTTACTCTGTTTTTAAAACCTGTTGATAACTTGGTTTTTTATTTTTTCCTGTTTTTACCAAGTTGTGCTCTTTTAAAAAAAATATAAAATATTCAGTTGGTTAATAGCGTTATAAACATATCAACACCCTTAATAACCATAATTTTAAAAAAATTAAAAACTAACTACTACCGTACGGAGTACCCATTATGTCCCTGATTTTTAATATCTCCCGAGATGATTTTTTGACAGGCCTTGCTTCCCTGCAAAATGTAACCGGTAAAAAGGGAAATATTGCCATTCTCTCCAATATCCTGATTGAGTCGAAAACCGACGCCATTCTTTTGACGGCCACGGATCTTGAGATAGGCATCCGAAACAGCCTGCCGGCGGAGATACTCTCTTCCGGGTCCATCACCCTTCCTGCCAAAAAACTTTTTGAAATAGTACGGGAATCCGGCGCGGCTCATATCCATATCGAGATCATGGAAAACAACTGGGCAAAGATCAGCGCGGATTCAGCGGATTACAAGCTGGCCGGCATGCCCAGCGAAGAATATCCGGCTTTTCCTGAATACGATGAAAACATGCTTACCTCCCTGCCAAGCGACACAATAAAGGAACTCATCGATAAAACTATTTTTTCCGTGGCCCAGGAAGGTGAATCCCAATTCAACCTCACCGGTATTCTGGTGGAAAAAGACGTTGCCGACGGCAAGAACATGCTCCGCATGGTTTCTTCGGACGGACACAGGCTTTCCCTGTGTGAAACCAGCATGGAAAACGATTTGAGCGAGTTGAAGATGGATAAAATTATCCTGATCCCCCGCAAGGGCATGCAGGAAATCAGAAAATTCGCGGACGCAGCGACGGAAATAAAAATATCATTTGAAGAAAAACAGGCAGTTATAAAAACAGACCATTCCATAATCGTTGTCAGACTGATGAATGGTGATTTTCCAGATTATAAAAATATTATGAATATGATTAAGAAAGAAAAATTCATAGAATTGAACAGACTACAATTCATGAATTCGATGAAGAAGATGAATCTCTTCACTGAAGATCGTTATAATGCGGTGCAGTTTCATATAAAAACAAATAAAATTGTTCTTTCTTCGCAAAGCATGGATATCGGAAGTGCCAAGGATGAAATTGCCATCACCTATGATGATTCCCCTTTAAAGCTCGGTTTCAATGGAAAATATTTTATTGAAACAATGCAGGTCATGTCCAGTGACACCCTCAAGGCCTATATTAATTCGGAAGAAAGTCCCTGTCTGATTCAAGGCGATGATGATCCGGGTTTTTTCAGTATCATCATGCCCATGAAAATATAGCGGACTCGTAGAAAGGGAAAGAAATCACAGGTCCGGGGCGTAAAATAATGGCCACAACGTGACAGCCGTTGAAATCGCGGTTTTTTGCGATTTCAACAAAATATAGCAGCAAAGATCCAGTTTCGAATCCAAGCCGTTATCCGAAATGATTAATTAATAAAATTACTTTGTAACGGTTCCTAATTTTTAGAAAAAAATAGAAGAGGGCTTATATTTTGACTGAAGGACAGAAAAACTACGGAGCGGATCAAATCAAGGTTCTTTCCGGCCTTGAAGGGGTCAGGATGCGGCCGGCCATGTACATCGGCAATACGGCGGAAGAGGGGCTGCACCATCTCATTTACGAGGTGGTTGACAACAGCATCGACGAGGCCCTGGCCGGGCATTGCACGGATATCAAAGTAATTTTCCACCGGGACGGCAGCTGCAGCGTCGAGGATAACGGCCGCGGCATCCCGGTGGAAATGCACGAAGAAGGGATTTCCGCCCTGGAGCTGGTCATGTGCACCCTGCATGCGGGCGGCAAGTTCGATCACGACACCTATAAGGTTTCCGGCGGTCTGCACGGGGTGGGCGTCTCGGTGGTCAATGCCCTGAGCAAATGGACCACGGCCGAGATAAAAAGAAACGGCAAGATCCATCGCCAGACCTACCACTACGGGATCCGCCAGGGAGATCTGGAGATCTTCGGCGAGTCGGATAAGACCGGCACCAAGATCACCTTCATGCCGGACCCGGAGATATTCAAGGAAACCACGGAGTTCAAATACGACATCATCCAGGCCCGCATGCGGGAAGTGGCTTTTTTGAACAAGGAGGTCAAGATCCTCCTCCATGATGAGCGGACCGGGGCCGAGGATATCTTCCACTTCGAAGGCGGCATTGTCTCTTATGTTGAATATCTCAACCGCAACCGGACCCACATCCATCCCGACCCGGTCTTTATCTACGGAGAACGTGATAATGTCCAGGTGGAGATAAGCTTTCAGTATTTCGACGGCTACTCCGAGCGGCTGTTTTCCTTTGTCAACAACATCAACACCAAGGAAGGCGGCACCCATGTCGCCGGTTTCCGGGGGGCGCTGACCCGCTGCATCAACCGTTACGCCAGCGACGACGTGGTGCCCAAGAACATGAAGGAGAAAATGGGCGGCGACGATGTGCGCGAGGGCTTGACCTGCGTGGTTTCCGTCCGGGTTCCCGACCCGCAGTTCGAGGGGCAGACCAAGACCAAGCTGGGCAACAGCGAGGTGAAATCCATCGTCGAAGCGGTTTGCCATGAAAAGCTTACCATCTACCTGGAACAGAACCCCCAGATTGCCAGAAAGATTCTCACCAAGGTGGTTGATGCGGCCCGGGCCCGCGAGGCGGCCCGGCGCGCCAAGGAACTCTCCCGCAAAAAAGGCTCCGGCCTTGATCTGCTGATGGCGGGAAAACTGGCCGAATGCCAGTCCAAGGACCCCAAGGACCGGGAGATCTTCCTGGTGGAGGGAGATTCCGCCGGCGGCTCGGCCAAGCAGGGAAGGGACCGGTCCGTGCAGGCCATCCTGCCCCTGCGCGGCAAGATCATGAACGTGGAAAAGGCCCGCTTCGACAAGATTCTCTCCAGCGAGGAAATAAAGCAGATCATCTCCGCGCTGGGCACCGGCATCGGCCGCGATGAGTTCGACCTGGACAAACTCCGCTACCACAAAATCATCATCATGACCGATGCGGACGTGGACGGCGCCCATATCCGCACCCTGCTCCTCACCTTTTTCTACCGGCAGATGCTGCCTCTGGTGGAAAACGGCAATATCTACATCGGCCAGCCGCCCTTGTTTCGCCTGGGCCGCGGCAAGAAGGAACAGTATTTTTCCGACGAGAACGAGCTCAACCAGTATCTCTTCGCCCAAGCCAGCACCAGTGTCCAGGTGACGGTGGGGGCAGGCACGGAGAAAATGGCGGGCGAGGATCTCATTGGCTTGCTGAAAAACCTTTCCTGCTACCAGAAGATCATCGAGTACCTGACCCGCATCAATCTTTGGGAAGAGATGGTCCATTTTCTTCTGGACAACGACATCACCTCGGCGGATCAGTTTGAAGACCTCAATCTCGTGGAGCACCTGCGGGAAGAGCTGCTCCATAAGGATCTGATCCTGGGCACTGTCCGCCCCTGCCGCTGGCGCCCGAGCTGCTGGGAGTTTGACGCAGCCATCAAGGACAAGGCCCATATGATGATCACCGTCGGCCCGCAGATCCCGCTGATCGGCGAATACCGTTCCGCCATCCGTCAGTACGGGCAGATCAAAAAGTATCTCACCTCCCCCTTCACCGTGGAGACCGGTACCAAGGAAATCGCGGTGGCCAACTGGCAGGAACTGCTCACCGTTGTCCGGCAGGAGTCATTCCGGGGCAGCAACCTTCAGCGCTACAAGGGTCTTGGTGAGATGAACCCCGAGCAGCTCTGGGATACCACGATGAATCCTGATAAACGGACCCTGCTGCGGGTGAGCATCGACGATGCTGCTCTGGCCGACGATATGTTCACCTGCCTGATGGGCGATAAGGTGGAGCCGAGGCGCGAGTTTATTCAGAATCATGCCCTTGAGGTGGCGGACCTCGATATTTAAAGGCCCCCTCTCCCTACCCCTCCCCCGCCAGGTAAGCGCAGACTCCTGTGGGGAGGGAATTATTGAACTTTGTACAAGATGGCTCAGTTGAAACAAATTCAGGATGGTCTCCATCCACTGAACAAGGATTTTTAATATGTCGGAAGAAATGACCCAAAATTTACCGATCTCCTCCATCTCCATCGAAAAGGAATTAAAGAAATCCTATCTCGATTACGCCATGAGCGTCATCATCGGCCGGGCCCTGCCTGATGTGCGGGACGGTCTCAAACCCGTGCATCGCCGCGCCCTTTTCGCCATGCGCGAGCTGAGCAACTTCCACAACCGGCCCCACCTCAAATCGGCGCGTATCGTCGGTGATGTCATCGGTAAGTACCACCCGCACGGCGATACCGCGGCTTACGACACCATCGTCCGCATGGCCCAGGATTTTTCCATGCGCTACCCGCTGGTGGACGGCCAGGGCAACTTCGGTTCGGTGGACGGCGATTCCCCTGCGGCCATGCGGTATACCGAAGCGCGGATGACCAAGATCGATCAGGAGATCATCGCGGACCTTGAAAAGGAAACCGTTGATTTTGTCCCCACCTACGACAACTCCCATATGGAGCCGGTGGTTTTCCCCTCCCGGATTCCCAATCTGCTGATTAACGGCTCCTCCGGCATCGCCGTGGGCATGGCCACCAATATCCCGCCCCATAACCTGGTGGAGGTGATGAACGGCCTCATCGCCATGATCGACGAGCCGAACATCACGGTCAATCAGCTGATGGATCACATCACCGGCCCGGATCTCCCCACCGGCGCCTATATCTGCGGCCGGGCCGGGATCCGCGAGGCGTATGAAACAGGGCGCGGCTCCATCCTCATGCGCTCCAAGACCGAGGTGGAGAAGAACAAGAATGGCCGGGAATCCATCATCATCACCGAGATTCCCTACCAGCAGAACAAGGCCTTCCTCATCGAAAAGATCGTCCTGTTGGTCAAGGATAAGCGGATAGATACCATCGCCGAGGTGCGCGACGAGTCCGACCGCCACGGGATGCGCATCGTCCTCGATCTGAAAAAGGACGCCATCGCCGAGGTGGTGATCAACCAGCTCTACAAGCTGACCCCGCTCCAGCGGAGCATGGGCATCATCCTGTTGTCCATCGTCAATAACCGGCCCGAGATTCTGAATCTGCGGCAGATTTTGGAATATTTCCTCCTGCACCGCAAAACCATCGTTTACCGCCGCACCGCCTACGACCTCAAAAAGGCCGAGGAAAAGGCCCATATTTTGGAAGGGCTCAAGATCGCCATCACCAACCTCGACGAGGTGGTGGAGCTGATCAAGAAATCCGCTAACCCCCAGGAAGCCAAGCTTGGCCTGATCGCCCGCTTCTCCCTCTCAGAGATCCAGGCCCAGTCCATTTTGGAGATGCGGCTGCACCGGCTTACCGGCCTGGAGCGGGAAAAGATCGTCAGCGAATACGAAGAGCTGATGCGGCAGATCACCTGGTTCAAGCAGGTGCTGGCGGATCAGCATCTGGTCATGAAGATCATCCGCGACGAGTTCAGCGAGATCATCGAGTATTACGGCGACGAGCGGCGCACCGAGATCATCGAGGCCCCGGACGAGATCCTCCCTGAAGACATGATCATGCAGGAAGAGATGGTGGTAACGGTAACGCACGAGGGCTACATCAAACGCAATCCGGTTGACCTCTACCGCTCCCAGCGGCGCGGCGGCAAGGGCGTCAAGGGCGCCAATACCATCGAGGATGATTTCGTCAGCAACATGTACACGGCCTCCACCCACGCCACCTTCCTCTTCTTCACCAACCACGGCAAGGTCTTCTGGCGCAAGGTCTACGAGATCCCTCAGGCCGGGCGCATAGCCAGGGGCAAGGCAGTGGTCAATCTCCTGGAGCTGACCGAGGGCGAAAAGGTGGCCGCCATCCTGCCGGTTTCCACCTTCGATATCCCCGAGGGCCAGGAGTGCCATATCATGATGATCACCAAGAAGGGCGTGGTCAAGAAAACGGTCCTTTCCGAGTTCCGCCGCCCCATCCGGCGCGGCAAGATCGCCCTCACCATCCGCGAGGATGACGAGATTTTGGGTGCGGTCCTGACCAACGGCGCCAACGATATCATGGTCGTCACCCGCAAGGGCATGTCGATCCGCTTCAACGAGCAAAACGTCCGCAGCATGGGCCGCACCGCGACCGGGGTCAAGGGCATCAACCTGGCCGAGGGCGACGAGGTGGTCTCCGTGGATGTGGTGCACGAGGGCTCCTCGGTGGTCGTGGTCACGGAAAACGGCTACGGCAAGCGGAGCGAGGTGGATGAATACCGCCTGATCAAGCGCGGCGGCAAGGGAGTATTCGCCATCAAGGCCAGTGAGCGCAACGGCCAGGTGGTCGGGGCCCTGCAGGTGACCGATGAAGACGAGCTGATGATGATCACCAACGGCGGCAAGATCATCCGCATCTCCATGCGCGATCTGCGAGTTATCGGTCGTAACACCCAGGGGGTAAGGCTCTTCAAGTTGGATGAGGGTGAAAAGGTTATGGCGGTGGATCGCATGGCCGAGATTATTTCCGAGGATGAGGAAGGCGAGGACGAGGAAATTTCGTCTGAGGAATAAAACCGGTCTGAGCTCCATCCCATGGTTCTGGCTCTCATGATTTTCGGTGTGAGAGCCAGAACAGTTGAAACACTTGTTACGGCGATAAAGAACATGGATCGAGACTATGGCAAGCATTGAATTCAACAGGAAAAATTATGAATTCGATGCAAATCCTGATCACTGCCCCATATGCCATCATGGTATCGAGGCCATTCATATTGGTTCTAATGTTGTCGAAAGAAAATTGGCGGAAGGCGATCTCTTGCAGATACTATATCGCTGCCCTCGGAAAGCGTGTCAGCGTGCATTCATAGGAACCTATCGTCAAAACACAGCTTACCAGCGTTACCAGCCTGCTGGGCCATTTATCCTCAGAAATACCGAGCCATATCGTGCCGAAGAACCAGAGATTCCAGTCGAAATAAAGAATATTTCACCTGGCTATGTTGAAGTATATAGCCAGAGCATTGCAGCCGAGGCATTGCAATTGGATCAAATATCTGGTGTCGGATATAGGAAGGCCCTTGAATATTTGATTAAAGACTATGTCATACACAAAAATAAGGACAAAGAAGAAGAGATAAAAAAAGCCTTTTTAGGTGTGTGTATAAATGAATACGTTGATGATGCCAACGTCAAGTCGTGTGCGCAAAGAGCAACGTGGCTAGGCAACGATGAAACTCATTATGTTAGAAAATGGGCAGAAAAAGACATAAATGATTTGAAGGTTCTTATTAAACTAACCCAGGCTTGGATATTAAATAATTTATTAACGGAGAAATACCTCCGTGAAATGAAATGAGATCTAACCACTCACAGAAATTCATGATCTTGCCCGAGAAAATAGCCGTAATCGGTGCTGGTAGCTGGGGAACCGCTCTGGCCAAACTTCTTGGCGACAAGGGGTTTGGTGTTGATCTCTGGGCCCATCGTCCGGACCATGTCGCCGCCCTCCTCCGGGATCGGCAGAATACCACCTACCTCCCCGGCTTTCCCCTGCCCGCCACGGTGCGTCCCACCGCTGATCTGGCCCAAGCTGTTTCCGGAAAAGCGGTGGTGGTCATGGTGATTCCCTCCCATGTCTACCGCGAGATGTTCACCCTCCTTGCGCCCCATCTGGTTCCCAACGCCGCGATCATCTCCGCCACCAAGGGCGTTGAGAACGAGACCCTGCTCACCATGAATCAGGTGATGGCAGAGGTGCTTACCTCCCTGCGGCCTGATTTCAAGGGGCAGCTCGGGGTGCTGGCCGGGCCGAGTTTTGCCAAGGAGGTGGCCGCCGGAATCCCCACCGCAGTGACGGTAGCCGCCCCCACCATCGAGGGGGCCAGATTTTTCCAGGATATCTTTCACACCGAACGGTTCCGGGTCTACGCAGGCACCGATGTGATCGGCATGGAGCTGGGCGGGGCGCTGAAGAATATAGTGGCCATTGCGGCGGGCATCTGCGACGGCCTGGGCTACGGCACCAACACCCGCGCCGCCCTCATTACCCGGGGGCTAGCCGAGATCACCCGGCTGGGGGTGGCCATGGGCGCCAAGCCCCTTACCTTTTCCGGCTTGGCGGGGATGGGCGATCTGGTCCTCACCTGCACCGGGGATTTGAGCCGAAACCGGCAGGTTGGTCTCAAGCTCGGCCAAGGCAAGACCTTGCAGCAGATTCTCGCCGAGATGGAGATGGTTGCCGAGGGGGTGAAAACCACCCGTTCCGCCATGGCCCTGGCCAAAAAGATCGGGGTGGAGATGCCCATTCTGGAGCAGGTCTATGCCATGATTTACGAGGACAAGCCGTGCGCTGAG